>JBKOXM010000188.1:0-4402 GCA_046724925.1 Actinomycetota bacterium
ACACTTTTTGAAGCGTAGACGCCAGGGAGATCACGGTTTACGAGGTGCGCCTCAAGAGCGCCTGCTCCAGGCCAGACACAGCACGGATGAACAGGAACCACGGGCCCCGCCGGATGCGCTCGTAGAACGCACCGTCCGAAAAGGCATTCGGATCAGGAACGGGCTCGGGGATGCGCTCGATGAGAAAGCCCGCGTCGGCAAGCGCGTCGACAATCGCGCTGATCGGACGATGGGAAAAGCGCACCTGATGGATCGGGTGGTGCGTGGAGATGAGGAGCACGCCGCCGGGCCGGAGAATGCGGGCGAACTCACGAAGCGGCGGCCCCCAATCGGCGAGGTGGTGGAGGACGAGCGACGCTGCAACGACATCGAACGACCCCGCCTCGAAGAACGGCAGCGGGGCCGCGATGTCGGCCACACGGAACTCCGCCTTCGACCCGAGCCGCTCATGCGCCCGTTCGATCAGCCGCGGATTGAGATCGATCCCGACGACGCTCGCCCCGCGCTCGGCAAACGCCTCCGACAACCCGCCGCCCGCGCAGCCGACGTCCAGCACGCGCTTGCCCTGAACATCGCCGGCCATGGCGAGGATCGCGGGCCGGTCGTAGGAGACCTTGATCGGATCGACATCTGCGTCGTCCGCATACAGATCCGCCATCTGGTCGTAGTCGGCGAGCGCACGCCGGCGATCCTCACTCACCAGCGGATCATGCAACAACGGGGGGCGGCGAGACGCCCCCTCTCGCGATTCCGGCGAGCGCGTCCTGCGCTGAACGACCCCGACTAGACTTCTTTCATGGAAGGCCTCGCCGAGCTGCATACGCACCTCGGCGCCTCTGTGGCCACCGACATCCTCTGGTCGCTGGCGCACGAGCAAGGCATCGCGCTCCCGGTCAAGGACTACTGGGAGTTCGACCGGCTCGTCACGATCGCCGATCCGCGCCGCGTCGACTCGCTCGACGCGCTCGACGAGATCTACCACTGGACGGAGCTGATCCAGTCCAGCCCGCTTGCAGTCGAGCGCTCCGTGCACTCAGCGATCGGCGGCGCGTACCGCTCGCAGGGGATCACGACGCTCGAGCTCCGCTTCAACCCGATGAAGCGAAACCGAGGCGGGGAGCGGGACCTCGACCACATCATCCTCGCCGCCGTCCGCGGCCTCGACCGGGCTCGGCTCGAGTACCCGCAGGTGCGCGCGGGACTGATCCTGATGATGGACCGCACCTTCGCGCCCGAGCTGAACGCGATCATCGTGGACAAGGCGATCCGCTGGGCGCCGCGCGGGTTCGTCGGGATCGTTATCGCCGGCCCGCGGCCGAACGGCGGGCGCTTCGACTACCGGCAGATCACGCCGATGGTCGAGGAGGCGCGCGGGGCCGGGCTCGGCGTCACGATCCACGTCGGCGAGGAGGGCGGCGAGATCGGCCGCGCGGAGATCGCCGAGGTCGTCGATGTGCTCCGGCCTAACCGGATCGGGCACGGGATCCTGGCCGCCGGCGACGAGGAGCTGATGGGCGCTCTGCGCGAGGCCGAGATCGTGCTCGAGATCTGCCCGACGTCCAACCTGCTCACCCGCGCGCTCGCGGACGAGGACGCGGTGCGCGACACGTTCCGCGCCTTCGTCGACCACGGCGTCGCGTTCACGATCGCCACGGACGGCCCGGAGATGATGCGCACGCACCTGCGCGACGAGTTCGAGCTCCTGAAGCGGATCGACGCCTTGAGCGAGGACGAGGTGCGCGAGGCCAACACGCGCGCGCACGACGCAGCCTTCGTGAACGGCGTTCCCGTCGGCGCCTAGCGGCTGATCAAGCACAGGCTCCGCCTGGGCCCGAAACCGCGCGCCCCCCGGGGTCGTTGCCGTCCCGAGCGTACGCCCCGCCCATCCATCCGGCCACGTCCCGTCACGGTTCCGGCACCGAACCGGCACCGCATAGACCCGATCTCCATGCCCGGATCAGCCACGTCCTAGGGACAGTCCCTAGTCGCTGAGGCACGGGCCCGGAAACCCCCACCCCGGGGGCGTCGCCGCGGCCGGAACCGCGACGGGAGGAGCGACCCCTTTTTACGAGTGTGCGGAAGGCGCGGCTGCCCCGGTCGGGGCGCTCGAGGCTTATCGGAACTCTTCCACTCCTCGTCCGCTCTGCTCGTCGATCCCGTACCTGTCGATGTAACCCCAGCAGTCGGGCTGAGAGCCGTCGGTATCGGTAACGCCGTACTCCTTCGCGAGGTCATAGGACGTGAGCGAGCGGCCGGCGTACCTGCCCGGGTTGGCGTCGCCGGCGAGCGCCGCGACGCCCCGCCCCACGTAGCCGGGGGACTCACTGATCGCGAACCCGGGTCGCTCCGCGAGCGCGTCGCGCCACGTCTCTTCGGTGACGCCGAAGTTGTCGAGCATCTTCTCCGAACGAAGCCAGCCTGGCGTCACGGCCAGGGCCACGATTGGATGCTGACGTAGCTCAAAGGTCAATCCGACGACAATCCGCTGCACGTTCGCCTTGACCAAGTCGTAGTAGAAGCCGACGCGTTCACGGAAGTTCGCGTTGAACTCGAACGTTCCGTCGGTCATCTCCACGACAAGTCCGGGCGTCTCCTTCGACGCGGTTTCCAGCATCAGCGGCAGCGCGTGATGGGCGGTGATCAGATGCGTGTCAACGCCCATGCGGAGCATCCGCAACCCACCGGGGAGGTCGTGCTCCCACAGCGGCTTGTCCCACTCTGCATACCGGTCGCCGCCGAACATGTCGTTGACGAGGACGTCTAGGCGTCCATGATCCGACTCGATGCGCTCGACGAGAGCAGCAACGGCGCTCGAGTCCTCATGGTCGACGACCAACGCTGTCGCCGACCCGCCGGCCGCCTCGACCAGCTCACCGGTCTCCTCGATCGTCTCGGGACGGTCGATCTCGGACCGCCCCGCCAACCGGCTGCTGCGACCGGTCGCGTATACGTGAGCGCCCACTCGGCCCAGCTCGACCGCGATCGCACGCCCCGCGCCACGGGTCGCTCCGGCCACCAAGACGACCTTCCCGGACAATGCCCTTTCGCCATGATTGACCACCGCCGCGATCTCCTAGCCGTGGATGAATGGCTGCGCGCCGGCCGCGACCGACCCGACAACCGCCAGTGCGATCAAGACGACACGGCGAAGCAACCCCAACTCCCTCCGGAGCGAACCATGACACCCTTAGCGTTTGCTTGTCGAGACCGTCGACTCGGAGCACGTCGATAGGGACAGTCCCTAGTCGCTGGGCGGTTAGCCTCACTAGCTGACCGCGGCGAGATTTGACAAGGTCAAACACGATGAGCTTGCACCGCGACCTCGAGCTGCACCCGCTCACTGATCCTGCCGATCCCGACGACTGGCGTCCCAACTCCGTCTGGGCCCTCGTGACCGAGCCGCTCGCGGACGTAGCCGTCATCGTCGAGGAGATCGCTCCCGGAGACGCGATCCCGCTCCACCGCCACCGGATCGACGAGGTGCTTCTCTACGAAGCCGGCGAAGCCGACGTGCGAGTCGGCGAGGAGACCTTTCGCGTGCGTGCCGGTGACATCGTGATCGTCCCGGCAGGCGCTGAGCACGCCACGCGCAACGTCGGTGACGAACCCGTCTCGCTGCGAGCTGTCTTCCCCTCCCGCAGGATCGACATGCAATACCTCGAGCGGAATCCGGCTCCCGGCACTGAGGGCGACGATCCTCAGCCCGGCGTGATCTGGGACACCCGGACCGGCTCCGTCGAGCCGTTCTAGCGCCGACTAACCGTCTCGAACGGTGAGCGTCGTAGAGAACAGCGGCGCGGGAGTGCTCCCTGCCTAGCCCTCTCGCGCTCGCTCTATCTGCGAAATAGACGTCGAACGGCTAGACGACCCCGTCCATTAGCTCGGCCGGCTCGACGCCGAGGCCACGCGCAACGAGGAGGATCGTGGACAGCCTTGGCTCGCGCTCGGCTCGCTCGAGCAACGAGATCTCGGTGCGATGGAGGCCGCTGGCACGCGCGAGGCCCTCCTGCGACATCGCCCGCTCAGCACGCGCCGCACGCAGGTTTTCGGCAAAGCGGAGCCCAGCCTCCCCTGCTGCGTGCCTATTCCTCGCCGCAGCCATCCCTTGACCTCTCGCGCGCGTATACGCCCTTACCGCACAGCCGGTTTGGGCGCCCGTCAACGGCTGGAGCTGCGAGGCGTTCTGTCTGTGGCGGGAGGTAGAGAAATCGCTACCTTCCCGTCAGGCCTGCATATGCGGCCGCGTGGCGCGGGAGGACTCCCCTGCCTAGAGACTCCCGCGCCACTTCTTACGAGTTTCTGACGGCGGAATCCGGGCGCGGATCGAGAGCGTAAGTCATAGGAACGGCGCGGGGCGGTTCCCCTGCCAAGCCCGCCCCGCGCCGATTACGCCGCGCAGGGT
>JBKOXM010000112.1:0-11753 GCA_046724925.1 Actinomycetota bacterium
ACGATGCACTCCTCGGTATCCCACTCTCCCTCGCACAGCGGCCCGTCATCGTGAGAGCAACGATCCTCGATCGCGAAGAACTCGCCGCCGCAGTTGTAGACGCCGACAGCGAGGAAGTCGGCGACGACGATCTTGACCGAGCCCGGCGGGAGCTCCTCGACCGGGCAGACGTCGAGCTCAGTCACCGAAGCCGCCCGCTTGCTACTTGAGCTCGAGCTCCTCGAGGCCGGCCCACTCCTCGGGAAGAGGCGTGCCCTTCGCCTTATGCAGGGCTAGCTTGAGGACGCCGAGACCCAGCACGGCACACTTCAGGCGGATCGGCGTGAGGGGGATACCGATCTCGTCCAGGAGCGCATCCTTGGGCAGCGATGCGATGTCGGCTGCTTTGCGGCCTTTGGCCATCTCCATCAGCATCGACGTCGACGCCTGACTGATCGCACAACCGCGTCCGGAGAACTTGACGTCCTCGATCGTCTCCCCGTCAGGAGCGAACGTGACGAAGATCGAGACCTCGTCCCCGCACAGCGGGTTCATGCCCTCCGCCTCCGCGTCGGCATCGTCGATGACCCCGTGCCCGCGGGGGTTCTTGTAGTGATCGAGGATGACCTCGCGATAAAGATCGTCGAATTCGCTCATCGCCTTCGAGCGTAGCTACGTGACCAAGGCGTTCGCTTGCAACGCCGGCTTCAGGACGTGCGAGCGGGGTGGGCGGGCGGGCCCGTGCGTCCGTCTGCGGAGGCGTCGACTAGGCGACGCCGTCAAGAGGCCGCGCGGGCTTTGCCCGTGTGGCCGTCCGCATCTGCCGCTCGACCGGCTCGAATCAACCACTACGAAAGTAGGCGCTGCGCCCGCTGGACGCCGGCCACGAGCCGATCGATCTCCTCGGGCACCGTGTAGAGGTAGAAGCTCGCGCGGTTCGTAGCAGCGACGCCGAGCCGCGCCATCAGCGGCTGGCAACAATGATGTCCGGCGCGGATCGCGACTCCGTCCATGTCGAGCACCTGGGCGACGTCGTGGGGGTGAACGCCCTCGACGTTGAACGAGACGATCCCCGCCCGCCGCTCCGGCGACGGCCCGTAGAGCTGAACGCCCGGGAGTTCGCCGAGGCGCTCCAGTGCGTACGCGGCGAGCTCGTGCTCGTGCTGCTCGATCGATTCGAGGCCGACCTCGCCGAGATAGTCGATTGCGGCGCCGAAGCCGACAGCCTCCGCGATCGGAGACGTCCCGGCTTCGAACTTGTGCGGCAGCTCACCCCACGTGGTCTCCTCCAGCTGCACCTTCCGAATCATGTGACCGCCGAGGTTGAACGGCTCCATCGTCTCGAGCAGCTCGCCGCGGCCCCAGAGTGCTCCCACGCCGGACGGCCCGCACAGCTTGTGCGCCGTCAGCGCCAGAAAGTCGCAGCCGAGCGCCTGCACATCGACTGGACGATGGGGGGCGGCCTGGGCCGCGTCGACCACCATGATCGCCCCGTGCTCATGCGCCCACGCGGCCAGGCGCTCGACCGGATTGATCGTTCCCAGCGTGTTCGAGACCAGATTGGCCGCGACGACCTTGACTCGGCCGTCCCCCGCCAGCTCCTCGAGCCCGTCGAGCGCGAGCTCGCCGCCGTCGTCCACGGTGATCATGCGGAACTCGGCTCCTGTTCGCTTGGCGATGTACTGCCAAGGAACGAAGTTGGAGTGGTGCTCGAGCTGAGTGACGACGACGACGTCACCCGGCCCGAGGTTCGTCAACCCCCAGGCGTAGGCGACGAGGTTGAGCCCTTCCGTGGCGTTGCGCGTGAAAATGACCTCGCGTCGCGCGGGAGCGTTGACGAACGCCGTGACTTTGTCCCGTGCGCCTTCGAACGCGGCGGTCGCGCGCTCCGCAAGCTGGTAGACCCCGCGGTGCACGTTTGCGTACGAGGTCTCGTAGAAGGTGTGAATCGCGTCGAGAACCTGACGAGGCTTCTGCGAACTGGCGGCCGAGTCCAAGAACGAGAGCGGCTTGCCGTGAAATTCCTGCTCGAAGATCGGAAAGTCCGCACGCAGCTTGTGCGCGTCGAGCTTCGGACGTGTCTCGACCACCATCTGCGATCTATCGTACCCCGCCCTCTTGGCGTGACAGGAGCAAGGCTCGAGCGGTCAATCAGGCCGCCAGGAGGGCGAGACCGCCCGTGGCGCAGTCGGCCGGATACTCTCGATCGTCATGCAGGAGTGCCGATGACCCGCTCGACTGAGCGGACGAAGAGCCGCCACTCACTTAGCTGAGCTTTCAGCTTCGCTCTGCCTTTGCGTCGCAGCGAATACACCCTGCGCCGCCGGGCGCGTCCGGTCGACCACCGACTCGTGAGCAGACCAGCGCGCTCGAGGCGGTGAAGCGCGGGATAGATCGTGCCTTCCGGAAAGTCGAAGGCTCCTCCGCTTCGATCACGCAGGCGCTCGATCAGCGCGTAGCCGTGGCCTGGGCCGGTCTCCAGAGCTGACAGCAAGAGCAGATCGAGATGGCCTTTGAGGACGTCTCCATTCATACCTAGCCAGGCTAGGCATAGATCGTCTAGGTGTCAAGGTCGCGCGGACAGGCAAACTTTGTACGTGCGTGTGCTTGCACTCATCATCGGCGTCGTCGGTCTTCTGATCCTGGCACCGGGTCGCGGTGCATCGTCGATCGTCCTCGCCGGCAACGCGACCCGTGTGACGCTCCGTGTGGATGCACGCGGATACGCGGAGATCGGCTGGACGACGGAGGGGGTGCGGCAGTACGTGGTCGTCCCACCCCGCGGGCGGGTCCTCCGGGGCCGGCGCCTGACTCGACGCGACGTGAGTCGGCCGTACACCAGACTCAAGCTTCCGTTCCAGCGGGCGCTTCGGCGGACCCCTGATGGACGGCTCTGGGCGGTTCAGGCCTGGCGCGGCGGCGCGCATACCGTCGACCTGCATTTCGCGCGCTGGCGCGGGGAACCGACGGTGGTGATTCTGAGCGTCCCGCCGACTGCTGGGCCCATGCCACGTCTCATCGGCCAAGCCACGTTCCACGCGCATCCGGTGACAGGCTTCTCGACCACCCCTTCCGGCATCCGGTTCCGCCATTTCGCCTACCTCGACTGCTTCGCATGCCCGGCAGCCCAACCAGGCGAATGGGCACGCATGCTCGCGGTCGCGACGCGCGCAGACGGCTCCTTCGGTGTCGTGCTTCGCCCCGAGTGGGTGGGCGCGCGGTACCGCGCAACGGTTGCCGGGCCGACACGAGGTGCGACGTTCGCCCCCGACGGAAGCGCGACGGCCGAGCCGGGACCGCCTCCGCCGCCGCCGGTGACGAACGGATAGGCGCCGGTTTACGCCAGGACGACGTCGAGCACGAGCACAGTTGCATCGACCATCAACGGCTCGACTGTGATCGGTCCGGCGCGTGAGATCCTTACCGCCGCCTCGGATCAGCTCGCCCACGGAGCCGGCGCGTCGGGGAGGGGCTCGACGTCGACGCAGCGATGCTCTTCGTCGAGCCAGCTGCCCTCGACACGGATGCCGGTGAGCCGCTCAACGAGCGCGAACGAGGCCGCGAGCGCGGCTTCGAGGCCGAACGGAAGGTCTCGAGTCAGCTCGCGTACAGGCTCCGGATCGGAGCCTGTCCACTCGTGCTCGATCAGCAACGGGTCGAACCACGCGACGATGACACCGTCGGCCGCGTAGACGAACGTCATGTCCGCGTTCACGCTCCAGTACACGCTGGCGTAGCGGGCGCCGCGGGACACGGACTCGGCCACCTCCCACCTCGATCCTTCCCAGCCGTTGTTCTCGGCCACCAGCACGGCCGAGCCGATGCGGTCGAAGAGCAGGTGCATCGTGTCGGGGTAGTCGTTGAAGGCGGCCTCGAAGGTCGCCATGCGCTCGGACTCGAGGTCGCCTCCGAAACGTTTCACGACCTCGTCAGGGTCGTGGCCGACGACCACGGTGAAGCAGGCGGCCGTGAGGCGCTCCTCGCCGGCGTCGACCCAGGAGTAGCGCTCGGCCACGTTCACCGACCGATCGTGGCAGATCAGGCCTGCGGAATCCGGGCTTCCAGCGCCTCCGCCAGAGCTTCTCGCACGGGCTCGAGCTCGATTCGGTCGAGCACGTCTGAGAAGAAGCCGCGCACGATCAGGCGCTCGGCCTCCGCACGCGTGAGACCTCGCGCCATCAGGTAGAAAAGCTGCTCGCGGTCGACCTGGCCGATCGTGGCGCCGTGCGTGCAGCGGACGTCGTTCGCCAGGATCTCGAGGCCCGGGATCGAGTCCGCGTGGGCCTTCTGCGAGAGCAACAGGTTCCGGTTCTCCTGGTACGCGTTCGTCTTCTGGGCGTCCTTCTCGACGCGGATCATCCCGCGCCAGACCGAGGTCGACGATTCGCGCAGCGCGCCCTTGAAGGCGAAGTCGCTCGTCGTATCGGGCGCGATGTGCTCCTGGAAGGTGTCGTAGTCGAGGTGCTGCTCGCCGTCCACGAAGTACGCGCCCGTCACGCGCGAAGTCGCTCCCGGGCCGGCGAGGTCGTTCTGGATCCTCGTCTTGCCCTTCTTCGACCCGAAGCCTCCCGCGACCCAGTCGAGCTCGGCATCACGGCCGACGCGGCCGTGGTGCGAGGCGAAATGCCAGGTCGCTTGGGAGAGGTTCTGGAGCGAGACGTACTCGAGCTTCGCACCCTGCTCGACGAAGAGCTCGACCGCCGCGTTCGTGTAGCCGACGAGTTCGGGGGTAGCGGACGCGTACTCCTCGAGCAGCGAGAAGCGGCTCTGCGGGCCGGCGACGACGAGCAGCCGGAAGAAGAGCGACCCGCCCTCGATCGAATTCGCGATCCGCACGTACAGCGGCTGCTCGAGTACCAATCCGGCCGGCACCTCCACCAGCAGGCCGCTCTCCCACATGGCTGCGTTGTGCGCGGCGAACTTCTCGTCCGCGCCGACGAGCCCGCCGAGCAGTGGATGGTCTTCCTGGAGCGGCTCGAAGCGGACGCCCTCCGGAGCGCGCTCGATCTCGATCCCGCGCTCCGTGACGGTGGCGACGCCCGCGACGTCGATCTCGAGCATGCCTCCGGCCGCGGGCGCAGGCTCGACGCCGTCGGCGACGAAGGCGTCAGGATCGAATCCGCGCAGATCGGTGAACCGCCACGGCTCGTCCGACGTGGTCGGAAGGGGGAGCGCGCGGTAACGCTCGAGTAAGTCAGCTCTCGGCACGAGCAACTTTCGGCGCATACCGCCGGTGGAGGATCAAGACATTGCCATCGAGGTCTTGGACGAACCCCATGTGGCAGACGCCGCTGTCGTGGATTCCGATCAGCTCGCCGCCTCCGGCGACGAACTCCTCGACCGCCGCCTCGACGTCTGCCACCCGGAGTCCGACGCCGGCCGTGTTGGGCGTGAACTCCAGGCCGTCCCTCTCAGGGTTCCAGAAGCTCAGCGTGACGTTCGCGGTCTCGACCTCTCCGTCCGAGTACTCGCTCTCCGGCAGCCCGAGCACCTCGCGATAGAAGGCGACGGCGCGCTCGACGTTCCGCGTCGGCACTGACACGAAATCGACCTGCTCGACCTGCATCTAAGGCGCCGACTCGGCGGCGCCGACCCCCAGGACGTGCGAGCCTGGCTCGCGCGTCCGTCGGAAACGACCCGTCGAAACGTTCGTGGACATCGCGAGCGTTCTAGGGCGTCGAGCCGTCCGCGTACGGCGCGTAGCGATGGTGGAGCATCAAGCCGTTGCCGTCTGGATCCGTGAACCCGGCGATCTTGCAAACGCCCGAATCGATGGTCTCCCCCTTGAACTGGACCCCCGCTTGCTGAAGCGTCCGTTTCGCTTCGTCGACGTCAGCGACCCGAATGGCGATCGCCGAGGCCGGAAGCGGCTGGAACTCACCGCCGATGTATTCGAGCGGTACGAGGGCGAGAGTGACGTTGCCGGTTTCGTATTCGACCCAGCGCTCGCTGGAGTTCGGATTGCGTTCGAGGCCGAGAGTCTTGCCGTAGAACTCGTCGGCGCGCGCGACGTCTCGAACAGGGACGCCGATGAAGTCGACTCGTTGAGCGTCAATCACGGGTGCGCGATTAGCCGACGGAGCCTTCCATCTGGAGCTGGATCAGCCGGTTCATCTCGACCGCGTACTCCAGTGGAAGTTCTTTCGTGATCGGCTCGACGAAGCCCGAAACGATCATCGCGGCCGCCTCTGCCTCCGAGAGGCCACGCGACATCAGATAGAAGAGCTGCTCCTCGCCGATCTTCGAGACCGTGGCCTCGTGGCCGATGTCGACGTTCGATTCGTCGATCCGAATGTACGGATAGGTATCGGAGCGGGATTTCTCATCGAGAATCAGCGCGTCGCATACGACCTTGGACTTCGAGCGCTCGGCACCCTTGGCAACCTCGAGCAGCCCGCGGTAGCCCGCGCGGCCGCCGTCCTTGGAGATCGACTTCGACGTGATCACGGAAGACGTTCGCGGCGCGACGTGGACGCACTTCCCGCCTGCGTCCTGATGCTGGCCCTTGCCGGCGAAGGCGATCGAGAGCACCTCTCCGTGCGCGCCTTCACCAAGCAGCCAGATCGACGGGTATTTCATCGTCAGCTTCGAGCCGAGGTTGCCGTCGACCCACTCCATCGTCGCGTTCTCGTAGGCGACGGCGCGCTTCGTGACCAGGTTGTAGACGTTGGTCGACCAGTTCTGGATCGTCGTGTAACGGCAGCGTCCGCCCGGCTTGACGACGATCTCGACGACCGCGGAATGGAGCGAGTCGGTCGAGTAGATCGGCGCCGTGCAGCCTTCGACGTAGTGCACGTAGGCGCCCTCGTCGACGATGATGAGCGTGCGCTCGAACTGGCCCATGTTCTCCGCGTTGATGCGGAAGTAGGCCTGGAGCGGCATCTCGACCTTGACTCCGGGCGGCACGTAGATGAAGGAGCCGCCTGACCAGACGGCGGAGTTCAGCGCCGCGAACTTGTTGTCGTTCTGCGGGATGATCGTCCCGAAGTACTGCTTGACGATGTCCTCGTGCTCGCGCAGGCCCGAGTCCATGTCGAGAAACAGGACGCCCTGCTTTTCCAAGTTCTCCTGCAGCTTGTGGTAGACGACCTCCGACTCGTACTGCGCGCCGACGCCCGCGAGGTATTTCTTCTCCGCTTCCGGGATCCCGAGCCGGTCCCACGTGTCCTTGATGTCCGGCGGCAGGTCCTCCCACTTGTCGGCCTGCTTCTCGGTCGGGCGGATGTAGTAGTAGATGTTGTCGAAGTCGATCGTCGACACGTCGCCGCCCCAGGTCGGCAGCGGGCGCGCGTAGAAGTAGTCGAGCGACTTGTGCCGGAACTTCCGCATCCAGTCGGGCTCGTTCTTGTGTGACGAGATCGCGTCGACGAGCTCGTGCGAGAGGCCGCGCCCGGACTTGAAGAAGTAGTCCTCGGCAACGTTGAAGCCGTACTTGATCTCGTAGTCGGAGCCGATCCCCTGGACGACCTCGGACTCGGTCATCGCCATCTAGGACTCACCTCCAACCGGCTGTGGTGCAAACGGTGCAAACGCTTCATACCCTTCGGCCTCAAGCTTATGCGCAAGTTCAGGGCCTCCCTCTTCCACGATACGCCCATCGACGAACACGTGGACGAAGTCGGGCTCGATGTAGTTGAGGATCCGCTGGTAATGGGTGATCAGGAGCGCACCCATCTCCGGACCGACGAGGTCCTTTACGCCGGCGGCGACAACCTTGAGGGCGTCGATGTCCAGTCCCGAGTCGGTCTCGTCGAGGACGGCGATGCGCGGCTTCAGCATCGCCATCTGGAGGATCTCGACGCGCTTCTTCTCGCCGCCGGAGAAACCGTCGTTCAGATAGCGCCCCGCGAGCTCGCGCGGCACGCGCAGGCGCTCCATCGCCCCGAGCAGGTCCTTGCGGAACTCGGGCACCGGCACGGGGTCGTCCTCACCCGCGCGCGCCTTTCGAATCGCGTTGAGCGCCGAGCGCAGGAAGCTCGTGACCGTGACGCCGGGAACGGCGTGCGGATACTGGAACGCTAGGAACAAGCCGCGGCGAGCGCGCTCGTCCGCCTCGAGCTCGGTCACGTCCTCGCCGTGAAAGAGGATCTGGCCCTCGGTGATCTCGTAAGCCGGATGCCCCATGAGGGCGTACGCGAGTGTCGACTTGCCGGAGCCGTTCGGGCCCATCACCGCGTGCACTTGGTTGAGGTCCACCGCGAGGTCGACGCCCTTGACGATCTCGGTGCCGTCCTCGAGCGCGACGTGCAGGTTCTTTAGCTCCAGCAGAGCCAGCTTGTAACAACCTCCTCCAAGGAAATTCCAGGCCGAGCGCCGTGGCTCGTGACAGCTCCAGTGTACCGACTCCTTGCGACCGACCGATTGCTCAGCCCAGGAGGCCTCGAGCACTCGAGCCGAGCCGTGCTGAGCGCTTGATCGGCACGGTTTCGGCGCATCCCGAAGGTCCGTCCGTGCAGGTTTCCGCGCTATCGTCGAACATGGGTGGTGGGTGGACCGTTCCCCACCCAAGGATGGGTGGGGTGTGCGTTCGAATCGGGCACGCGTGCGCGCCGTGGGCGCGCATCGAACTCGAAGGAGCGCAGGAGGCCGGTGCTATTGTGGGGTTATGCCCGGTAGCATCGGCTGGCAAGGCCTCGTCGTCATCCTCCTCGTCCTCTTGATCGTGTTCGGGCCAAAGCGGCTGCCCGAGCTCGGCCGCTCGCTCGGCCGCGGGATGCGTGAGTTCAAGGACTCGGTCACCGGCTCGGATCACGACGATGACGACGAGCCGCGCGAGCTGAGCGGTTCCACGCGCTCCGAGCGCGCTTCTCGCTAGCCCACGTCGTCCGTGATTTCATCGTCGGTGTCCGTTCGAAACGGACGCACGAGGCGAGCCCACGTCGCGGCGAGCGGCGCCTAGATTGCCAATGCCTACTCCATGCGTGTCGACCGGTCGCTTCAGACGGACGCGCGGGCCAAGCCCGCACGTCCTAACGGTCGGCGCCGCAAGCGGCGCCTAGGATGCCCCGTCTGCCCCGTCGTGCCAGGCACGGCGAAAGCCTGACCCTCGAAGAGCACCTCGGGGAGCTCCGGACACGCATCCTCATCTCCCTCGGAGCCGTCGCTGTGGCCTTCGTGTTCACGTACGGGTTCCGCAAGACCATCATCGGCTGGCTGAAGGAGCCGCTTCCGGACGACACGAAACTCATCACCCTGAGCCCGGGTGAGGCGTTCAACACCTCGCTGACCGTGTCCCTGTACGGAGCGCTCGTGATCGCCATTCCGATCGTGATCTGGCAGATCTGGGCGTTTCTCGCCCCCGCGCTCGAGGAGCGAAGCCAGCGGGCAATCGTTCGCCTGGTCGTCTTCGCCACGGCGTTGATGCTCGCGGGGATGGCGTTCGGCTACTGGGTGGTGCTGCCGAACGGCCTCGACTTTCTGCTCGGATACGACACCGACCTCTATGACACCGGGCAGGTTCGCGCCCGCGAGTACTTCGGCTTTGCGGCAGCGGTGATCGCGGGACTGGGAATCCTCTTCGAGTTGCCGATCTTCATCCTCGGACTGGTACGGCTACGAATCATGTCCGCGGACCGCCTGCGCCGGAACCGGCGTATCGGTCTTGGCCTCTGCATCATCGGGGTCGTCCTGCTCCCGGGAGTCGACTTTGTCTCGATGGCGCTGCAAGCGTTGCCCGTACTCGTCCTGTTCGAGCTTTCGATCTGGCTGGCCGTGTTCTTCGAACGACGTTGGGAGAGGGTCGATCAGCGTGCTCCCGAACCTTTACACGGCGGTTAACAAACGATCGTTACCCTGGCCCGTCGTCCGACGCCCGAGGAGGATTCCGTCCGCATGAGCCGCCGCTTCGTTCGTCTTGCCCTGCTCGTGAGCTTGGCCGCACTCGTCCTACCGGTCGCAGCACAGGCGGCCAGTCGTATGTGGATCGGCTTTCAGGACGATCCGAACTTCCGGTGGCGCTCGATTCGATCGCAGGTGCGCGACCGGTCTGTCGACGCCGAAGCGACGGTTCTGCGGACGACGGTTTACTGGAACCTTGTCGCGCCGCGGCGGCCCGCGAACCCCGGTTCGCCCTTCGATCCGACCTACAGGTGGGCGGACCTGGACGAATTCACGTACGAGGCGCAGCGGCGCGGACAGGAAGTGATGTTCGCGGTCTGGGGCACACCGTCGTGGGCGAACAACGGCGCGGGGCGCAATCGAATGCCGGCCAACGTCAGGGATCTGACCAACTTCTGCAAAGCGCTGGCCGACCGCTACTCGGGACGCCATCCCGGAATTCCGTTCGTTCGCTTCTACGGCGTCTGGAACGAGCCCAACCTCAACCTCTTTCTGACGCCGCAGTTCGACGCGCGCGGCCGATCTGTGTCGCCGAACCTCTACGCCCGCCTTTACAGGGCGGCGTACGCCGGGATCAAGGCCGGCAACCCGCGAGCGCAGGTGGCCATCGGCGAGACGTCCCCGCGCGGTCGCGACAAGCGGATCCGGGGCCAGTCGGACACGCACTCGCCGGGGCGCTTCGCCCAGTTGCTCGCACGGAACAGGGGTCTGCGCTTCGATGCGTATGCACACCACCCCTACTCGACTCCCGCGAACACTGCACCGACGCTGAAGACTCGCTTTCCAAACGTGACGTTCGCGATGCTCCCGACCTTCGAAAAGAAGCTCGACCAGTGGTTCCACCGGCGTAACATCCGGATCTGGATCACCGAGTACGGGCACGAGACGAGGCCGCCGGATCCACGTGGCGTCACATACGCGCAGCAGGCGCGATATGCGCGCTCGGCGTTGTTGATGGCGTCGAAGGACCCCCGTATCCAGCTGTTCATCTGGTTCGTGCTCCGCGACGACCGCTCGATGCCGTGGCAGAGCGGCCTAATGGACTACAGCGGGAACCGAAAGCCGGCGTTCTCGACGTTCTCCGCACTGGCGCGGGTCCTTGACGCGCGTAACCCGGTGATCACTGTGCGGCGTGGGCAGCCGCGGTATTCCGCGCGCTTCTCGGCGTTGCCGATCCAGGCGAAGCTCGGCCCGAACACACGGGTCGGCATGACCTACCGGGTCTACTTCCGCGGCCGATTCATCGCCGTCGGACAGTTCGAGTCCAGGACCGACATCGACGGCTGGGTGCCCTTCTTCTTCAGGTTCCCGGCGACCACGCCCGGGACGTACACGATGCGGCTGGAGGCGAACGACATCGTGGGGGACATCATCAGGCGCACCTTCACCATCGTCGTCCGGTAGGGCCTGGCCACAAGCCCTGCGCCGGCCCACGTTGACAACGCGCGGCACGGCCGACCGCCGTCACCTTTCCATGAGGGACTGTCCCTAGGACAGGGCGCCTTCGGACGGGCGAAACGGGGCGGGATTGAAACAGTTTCTCCACGGAACCGCCTGCGTAAGCGGGACGGCCTTACACTCACCAATGGTGCCGTGGCCCGCAGGGCGTCGGTTTCGACCGGCCCCGCGGCCGCTTTGGCGCGGTCCGATACCGGATGGCCGGCGGTAGCATCGGCGCCCCATGATTCTGTCTGCCGATTGGGTCTTGCCGGTCGACGGGCCGCCAATCGAGCAGGGCGCAGTCGCCTTCGATGACAGTCGGATCGTCGCAGTCGGGCCGTCCCGCGAGGTCGGTCCCGCCGACCGGCACTTTGCGGGCGCAGCGATCTTGCCTGGCTTCGTCAACGCGCACTCACATCTGGAGTACGCGGTCTACGCCGGCTTCGGCGACGGTCTTCCGTTCGTGCCGTGGCTCCTCGAGCACATCAGGCGAAAGG
>JBKOXM010000028.1:0-4665 GCA_046724925.1 Actinomycetota bacterium
CGGCGGAGCTGGATTGGGGAATCGCACGAGCCCGCCGCTTCATTTCGGTCTAAGCAGCACTTTTGCGTGCTGCGCACATGCAAGAAGCAATCAAGCAGCCGACGATCACGCCGGAGGCGACTGACGGCCTAGGGGATTCCGCGCGTCGCGCGGAGGACTGGGCCGGCGAGCCGTTCCTCCGCCCGGACGAGGATCCCGCGGTCGCGCTCGCCAAGGGCACGGCCCGTCAGGGCGCGCTCGAAGACGCGCTGACGGAGATGGAGGCCGGACTCGCCGAGCCTTCCTACGGCTGGAAGGTGCGCTACGGCTTGATGCTCGGCCTCGAGCGGATCTTGAGCGAGCAGCCGGTTCGGCTCGCATCCGGCACGGAACTGCGCCGCCACCAGGTCGACGCGCTCGCTGGGATGCTCACGGAGCTGATCGCTGCGCAGCAGATTTGGGCCGGCGCCGAGAACGGCAACGGCGCGACCGCGGAAGCGCTCGAGGTCGAGGACGAAGAGGACGACGAAGGTGCCGTCCAAGCCTCGGCCGAGGCCGAGCGCGAAGCGGACCTGCCGGTCACACAGGATCCCGGGGCGGTACGCCGCTATCGCTTCCGACATCCGACCGCGTCGGGAAAGACCATCGCGGCCGCCGGCTTCGTAGAGGCCGCTCGCACGCTCGGGGTGCTCATCCTCACGCACCGTCGCCTGCTCGTATCCCAGTTCAACCGAGACCTCAACACCGAGGGCTACGGCGGGCGCATCGTGCCGGCGATCGAGAAGGGTCAGGAGTCGCCGCTCGGGAACCCGCTCACGATTCAGACGTACGCCTGGTTCGCGCGACACGTCGACAGCATCAATCCCGACGCGTACCACCTCGTGATCTGCGACGAGGCCCACACGGCCCTCGGCGAGAAAACGAGCGCGGCAATCCGCCGTTTCTCCAACCCGATCTACATCGGGATGACGGCGACGGAACAACTGATCGCGAAGCAAGTCGCTGACGTCTTCCCCGCCTCGGTCGACGACCTCCCGCTGGCGGACGCCGCCCGCAGAGGTCTCATTGCGCCACTTCGAAACCTGCGTGTACCGCCGGCGGCGGCGATCTCGTCCGTGCCGATCGTCGGCGGCGACTTCGACGAGCGCGCGCTCGCTCAGGTGCTCGACCACGAAGCGCTGAACCAGGCTGCGGCGAGCCTCTATCGCGACCGCTTCGATGCGACGCCCGGCATCGTGTACGCGGCCGGCGTCGACCACGCGTACCACCTGGCGAAGGAGTTCCGTGCCGCGGGAATCAAGGCGGAGGCCGTGAGCGGCCGCACGCCCCCGGTCAGGCTCGCCGAGACACTCGCGGCGTACGAGCGCGGCGAGATCGACGTCCTGATCAACGCGATGCTCCTCGCCGAAGGTTGGAACTCGCCTCGCGCGACCGTCTGTTTCCACCTCGCGCCCACGGCCAGTCGACGCGTCTACCAGCAGCGCATCGGCCGGATCATGCGGATGCACCCCCGCAAAGAGGCGGGCATCGTCGTCGACTTCGTCCCGAAATCCGCGACCCACACGGAACGCGTGATCTCCCTACACAGTCTGCTGGACGCGGACTTTTACCGCGAGGGCGCGCGGGTCACCCCCGCGCCCAGACGCCGCATGCAGCGTCGCGCACGTCGCAAGCTCGCGCCGGCGCCGTGGCTCGTCCCCGTCACGCCGGACGTGAAGCGGCGGCTCAGCGTCGTCCAGCGTGAGTGGCAGCGAGTTGATCCGAAGTACCTGGACGAAGACGAACAGCGTTTCTGGGCGACGATCGCAGGACGGCAGATTCGTTTCGACGAGCGGGCCGCGTTCGTCCAGAAGCTGACCGAGGGCCGGGCTTCCAAAGGGGCGCTCGAGCAGTTCCTCACCGCCTGCGCGGCCGAGAACCCGAACCGGCGGCTGCGCATGATGGCGCTCTCCGACCGGGTCTCGATGCCGATCGAGCGGGCGGACTTCGACGACCTCGTCACGCTCGTGACCCAGGCACCGACCTGGGAGAAGGATCGCCTGCAAGGGATCCGGGTTCTGCTGCGCGCTGTCGCCGAGAGCAAAGTGCTCGCGCCGGAGCAGATCCTCGCGCGCTGGACCTGGCGGCTCGCGCGTGCGACGCGCAAGGTCCAGGATCGGCGGGCGAGCTCGGAGTTCCCCGAGGCGAAGCGACTCCTCGGGGCGCTCGCCAACTCGCGTGGCCACCGCCACGAGGAGAATGCGGCCCGGCTCGTCAACGCAGCGCTCGAGCAGCCGATCTCGGTAGGCGCCGCGCTTCTCGCATCCGCCGAGGCCTACACCCCACGTGCAAATCAGCTGATCGACGCGGCGCGCGAGCGGCTCGGCTCGATCGAGGAGATCGCAGCGGCCCTGGCGGAGAACCTCCCGGCGCCGAAGGCGCACTCGGGCCGCTCCAGGAGGCGTCGCCGGCGTCGGCGCCGCGGCGGACAGAACGCGCAGGCGCAGCGCCAGGACGGGCAGCAGAAGGCCACCCAAGACGGAGGAGCGACCGGCGACGGAAGCGCGACCGGAGACGGAAGCGACGGTTCCGCCCCTCCCGCGGGACAGCCGACACCCGAGCAGGCGACAGCCGAACAGACGGGCTGAGACCGGGGCCGCTAGCCCGCGTCTAGCCTTGTGGGCGAATGCTGCGGTACGTGATCGGCTTCGGTGCGGGCTTCGTTACCGCGATCTCACCGTGCGTCCTGCCCATCCTTCCGCTCATCCTCGGCGCAGGCGTGAGCGGCAACCGTCGTCGTCCTCTGGCGATCGTCGCCGGTCTGGTCGTCAGCTTCACCGTCTTCACGCTCTTCGCGGTCGCTCTCCTCGACGCGCTGGGGCTGCCGAAGGACTTTCTCCGCAATCTCGCGCTCGTCTTACTTCTGCTCGTGGCAGCAGGACTGATCTTTCCCGCCTTCGGCCATCTCCTCGAGCGACCGTTCTACCGCCTTGGTCCCCGGCGGCCCGTGAACGCGGGGGGAGGCTTCGCGTTCGGGGTAGGTCTCGGCCTGGTGTTCGTTCCCTGCGCGGGGCCGGTCCTGGGCGCGATCGCCGCGGAGGCCGCCAGGAGCGAGTTCGGCTGGGATGTGGTCGCGCTCATGCTCGCGTACGCGCTCGGGGCGGCCGTTCCTCTCCTGGCCATTGCCTTCGCGGGTCAGCAAGCGGCGGAACGGAACCGAGCGCTCCGCGCGCACGCAATCGGACTACGCCGGCTCGCCGGGGTCGTGATCGCCGCCGCCGCGCTCGGGATCGCTCTCGACCTCGACAAGCCGTTCCAGACCGCGCTGCCGGGCTACACCGAGTGGCTGCAGCGCAAGATCGAGCAGAACGCAACGGCCCAGCGGGAGCTCGGCGAGCTGCGCGGAGGAGAGGGGCGGCTGGTCGGGTTGCGGGACTTCGGGCAGGCACCCGACCTGATCGGCATCCATCACTGGCTCAATACGCCGGGCGAGAAGCCGCTCACGCTCTTCGACCTGCGCGGCAAGGTGGTCGTGATCGACTTCTGGACGTACTCCTGCATCAATTGCCTGCGCACGCTCCCGCACCTGAAGGCCTGGTACGACGCGTACCACGGTCGCGGCCTCGAGATCGTAGGAGTACATACCCCCGAGTTCGCGTTCGAGCACGAGTTGGGCAACGTGCGCCGAGCGGTCAAACGGCTCGGCCTCCGCTACCCAGTCGCGCTCGACAACGACTTCGACACGTTCGACGCGTACTCGAGCCAGGGCTGGCCGACCAAGTTCGTCGTCGACCGGCGCGGTCGCGTCCGGTTCGCCCACTTCGGTGAAGGCGCATACGACGAGACCGAGCACGTGATTCGGCGTCTGCTCGGCGAGCGCGCAGGCGCCTTCCCAGTGGCGCGCCGCGTCGCCGACGCCACGCCCAAAGAACTGCTCACGCCCGAGTCCTACCTCGGCTACCAGCGGCTCGACCGTCTCGCCAACGACACCGTCGTGCCGGACCAGCTCTTCAGCTACCGGCTACCGACGACCCTCCCACTCCACGGGCTCGGATACGGCGGGGGCTGGAAAGTCGAAAGCGAGCGGATCGTCGCCGGGCCGTCCGCGCGCCTACGGCTCCACTTTCGTGCCCGGAAGGTCTTCCTCGTCCTCAGCGGAAACGGACGCGTGACCGTCCGTCTGAACGGGCGGCCGCAACCCGGCGTGCGCGTGGCCGGCGACAAGCTGTACACCCTGATTGCGCTTCCGCGAACGCTTGACGGCGTACTCGAGCTGGGCTTCGAACCAGGGCTCGCGGCCTACGCGTTTACGTTCGGTTAGTGGTCCCCTGCACGGCTACTGCTCGCGCGGGACTTCTTCGGGCTGGCCGCCGTTGCCGGCCTCGCGTTCGCGGAGGAAGCGCGTCAGCTCCGCCGCCAGCGTGTCGCCGGACGGCAGATTCTCCTCCTCCTCGAGCGCATCCGCCCGCCGCTCGAGCTCCTCGACGTACGCCGAGGTGTCCGAGTCGGCCGCCACTGCCTCGCTCACCTGCTCCGCGTAGTTGGCCGCGGCTTCCTCGAGCTCCGCGACGTCGATCTCCGTGCCGATCAGCTCCCCGAGCCGCTCGCAGAGCGCCAGCGCCGCGCGCGGGCTCGGCGCGAGCGAGACGTAATGCGGGACTGCCGCCCACAGGCTGGCAGACGGGATCCCGGCCCTGCGGCACATGT
>JBKOXM010000131.1:0-5660 GCA_046724925.1 Actinomycetota bacterium
GGACTCTGCGAATCGGCTGCGGAGTGGCGCTGGAGCGGCGCCGAGCACCTCGACCGAACACACGTTCCCGTCCGACACACCCCGATAAACTGGCTCGGTTATGGGTCAGGAAGAACTCGTCGTTCACGGCGCTCGGGAGCACAACCTCAAGGACGTCACAGTCCGGCTGCCGCGAAACGCGCTGATTTGCATCACCGGACTCTCGGGCTCCGGCAAGTCGAGCCTGGCCTTCGACACGATCTATGCGGAGGGCCAACGGCGCTACGTCGAGTCGCTCTCCGCCTACGCGCGCCAGTTCCTCCAGATGATGGAGAAGCCGGACGTGGATTCCATCGACGGCCTCTCGCCGGCGATCTCGATCGACCAGAAGACGACATCGCGCAACCCACGCTCGACGGTCGGCACGGTCACGGAGATCTACGACTACCTCCGCCTCCTCTACGCGCGGATCGGCAAGCCGCACTGCCCGATCTGCGGGAAGCCGATCGCGGGCCAGAGCCTCGAGTCGATCGTCGACCAGGTGCTGCGTTTGCCGGAAGGCACGAAGTTCACGGTCAACGCGCCTGTCGTCCGCGACCGCAAGGGCGAGTACAAAGACCTGCTCGAGGAGCTGCGCTCGGACGGCTTCACGCGCGTGAAGGTGGACGGAGAGCAGCGTCTGCTCGAGGAGGAGATCGAGCTCGACAAGAAGTACAAGCACACGATCGAGGTCGTGGTCGACCGGCTGGTGATGAAGCCGGATCTGCGCACACGGCTGGCGCAGTCGGTCGAGACCGCGGTCGCGCTGGCGGAAGGCCTGGTCACGATCGATGTGGTCGCCGGCGAGCCGATGACGTTCTCGGAGCGCTTCGCCTGTCCCGACCACGGCGTCTCGCTGCCGGAGCTCCAGCCGCGAATCTTCTCCTTCAACTCCCCGCATGGCGCCTGCCCGCGTTGCACGGGCCTCGGGGCCCAACAGGAGATCGACCCCGACCTGCTCGTGCCCGATCCGACCGTGTCGATCGGCGACGGAGCGCTCGTCCCCTGGTCGGTCGGCGGCTCCAGCTTCTACGAATCGGTGATCCAGGCGGTCGCCGATCGGTACGAGATCGATCTCGACACCCCGTGGCAAGAGCTGACGGAGGAGCAGCGGAACC
Source organism: Actinomycetota bacterium (assembly GCA_046724925.1). Classification (GTDB taxonomy): domain Bacteria; phylum Actinomycetota; class Thermoleophilia; order Gaiellales; family Gaiellaceae; genus JBKOXM01. Next base: position 1,137 of record JBKOXM010000131.1, read on the forward strand.
TCTTCCTCAACGGAACGGACGGCGACCGCGTGTACGTCCAGTACCGCAACCGGATGGGCCGCCGCCGCTCCTACATGCTCGCCTTCGAAGGCATCGTTCCGAGCCTCGAGCGGCGCTATCGCGACACGGATTCCTCCTCGCAGCGCGAGCGGATCGAGGAGTACATGAGCTTCAGGCCGTGCCCGGTCTGCAAGGGGGCGCGCCTCAAGCCGGAGGTCCTGGCGGTCACCGTCGGCGGCCTCAACATCCACGAATTCACGAAGCAGTCGGTGACGCGCTCGATCGAGTTCCTCGACCAGCTCGAGCTGACCGAGACCGAGCAGCTGATCGGCGCCCGCGTGATCCGCGAGATTCGCGAGCGGCTGACGTTCCTCGAGAACGTGGGCGTCGGCTACCTCCAGCTCGATCGCGCGGCCAAGACGCTGTCCGGCGGCGAAGCCCAGCGGCTCAGGCTCGCGACGCAGATCGGCTCACAGCTCGTCGGCGTCCTGTACATCCTCGACGAGCCGTCGATCGGGCTCCACCAGCGCGATAACGGCAAGCTGATCGACACGCTTGACCGGCTGCGAGACCTCGGCAACACGGTCGTCGTCGTTGAGCACGACGAGCAGATGATGCGGGCGGCCGATCACCTCGTCGACATGGGGCCGGGAGCCGGCGAGCACGGTGGCCACGTCGTCGCCGAGGGCCCCGCCCAGAAGGTCGCACGCACGAAGGGGTCGGTCACCGGTGAGTTCCTGTCCCGGAAGCGCTCGATCGCAGTTCCCGAGCGACGGACCGACGACAACGGCTCGTTCTGGGTGCGCGGTGCGACGATGCACAACCTCAAGAACATCGACGTCGAGTTCCCGGTCGGGAAGTTCATCTGCGTGACCGGCGTGTCCGGCTCGGGCAAGTCGACGCTCGTGAACGAGATCGTCTACAAGGCGATCGCCAACCGGCTCCACCGGCTGCGCGTCAAGCCCGGCGATCACGCCGGCTGCGAGGGAATCGAATGCTACGACAAGGTCATCAACATCGACCAGTCGCCGATCGGCCGCACGCCGCGCTCGAACCCCGCGACGTACACCGATCTTTTCACGCAGGTGCGCGAGCTCTACTCGCTGACGCCCGAGGCGAAGGTCCGCGGCTACAAGCCGGGGCGTTTCTCCTTCAACGTTCGCGGCGGGCGATGCGAGACATGCAAGGGCGACGGCCAGATCAAGATCGAGATGCACTTCCTGCCGGACGTCTACGTGCCCTGCGAGACGTGCGGAGGACGCCGCTACAACCGGGAGACGCTCGAGGTCCGCTTCAAGGGGAAGTCGATCGCGGACGTGCTCGAGATGTCGGTTGAGGAAGCGCTCAAGTTCTTCGCCAAGATTCCGAAGATCCGTCGCCGTCTCCAGACGCTTCACGACGTCGGGCTCGACTACATCAAGCTCGGCCAGCCTGCGACGACCCTTTCGGGCGGCGAGGCTCAACGCGTGAAGCTCGCCGCTGAGCTGTCGAAGGTCGCGACCGGAAAGACGCTCTACATCCTCGACGAGCCGACGACGGGCCTCCACTTCGCCGACATCGAGAAGCTGCTCGAGGTGCTCCAGCGTCTCGTAGACGCCGGCAACACCGTGCTGGTGATCGAGCACAATCTGGACGTGATCAAGCAGGCGGACTGGATCGTCGACCTCGGGCCCGAGGGCGGCGAGTCCGGCGGCGAGGTGATCGCGACCGGGACTCCGGAGGACGTGGCCGCGGTCGAAGGCTCGTCTACGGGCCGCTATCTGCGCGAGGTGCTGGGATCGAAGACCGCAGTCGCCGCCTGACCGCCGTCGTCCTACGTCCGCGAAGCCTCGTCTTTCGCGAGCGCTACGCGAAGCAGGCGGTCCGGCTTCCGGTCGTCTCCTTCGGCTTGCTCGGTGCGGCCGCGATCCTCTGGGTTCCCGATCTCGTCGACGGTCTCCGCGAAAAGCTCGTCGTGCTCGCGTTCATTCTCGCGATCGGCGGGATCGCCGCAGCCGCCGTCGCGCTGCGTGAGCCCTGGCTTCGGCGGACGGGCCGGCGTGGGATCGTCCTCGGGATCGGGGCTGCCGCGTGTGCGCTCGCGTTCGAGCCGGTCCTGTCGGCGCTCGGCTAGCGCCAGCTGGCGCGGAACGCCAGCTTGAAGCCTGGTTGGCCTCGGCCTGGCAGCGCTCGGACGAGGCTGCTCAGCTCGATCCTCCGCCGTGAGAGTGTGTTCACCGCGACGACGCGCTGGTCGTAGCTCGGGAAGAGAAGCCAGTGTCCGCGCCAGGAGAGCCAACCCGCGCTGCCGCAGCTGACTCGCATCCTGCGGCTGTAGACGATCGACGGCTGCCGAGCGCCGCGGCGCAGGACGCCGACCAGCACGCGTTCGCGCCGTTCGCTGGTCCGCGCGCGCAAGATCACCCCGACCGCCCTCCCGCTCGGCGCTGCAACCACCGTGTCGAGCATCAAGCCGTAGCCACTTGGCCGTGGTCGGGGCCACGTGGTGCTGGCGAAGAGCTCTCCGTCTCGACGGACGAGGTCGAGGCGGCGGTCGGACATGACCGCGACGAGCCCACCGTCGAGGATTTGGGGCCACTGCCATCTACTGTCACGAGTGAGGCCGTACAGCGGGCGGCTGTCTCGACCGTCGAAACGGACCAGTTGGTGATCCGTCGAGATGTAGAAGAGCAGGCGGCTGCGCTGCTCGAACGCATAGCCGCGCACGTTCGTCGCGACGAACCGCACCAGCGAGCCGTCCAGGCGACGTAGTGCGAGCCGCGTCCCGGCGCCACGCGAATACCCCGTGAAGATATGGCCTTGGCGCGTGAAGCCAACGGGCAGCTCCCCGCGCAGGATCGGCCGCTCGCGCTCGCCGAGCCTGAGGCGCGCGACGTACGTCGGTCCCTCGTAAACCGAAAAGGCGATCGCATTACGTCCCGCCACGATCGACTCGGTGAGTGGATACGGCCGGGACGACCGCCAGACGATTCGCCCACGGCGGAACGCCGTGATGAAGTTGCCCCGCCGCCACACATACGTGCCGGCGGCGAGTCGCCCCGACACATGCGGCGCCCAGCTTGGCCAGTCCGTCGGCATCCGACCGCGCTCGACCCGCCCATCCGGCTTGACGAGGAAGCCGCCGCAGGTCGTGTGCAGCGCAACTGTCGCCGGGAGACCGGGCGGCCCGCTCGTCGGGAAACGGTCACACGCGGAGGTCTGATCGCCTCCCGCAACCAGCGTTGCCGCCAGCACCAGCACTCCGAGCACGACATGAGTACGGCGAACGAGGTCCCCCGAGTCCCTCCGGCGTCACGAGCGTCAACCGGCCGGTCTCGATTCCCGCCGTCGGGTAGGTTGCCGCTCGCCTAAGCTCGGCGCGTGCAGCAGGCGGCCTCCGCGAACGACCAACTCGTGTGGGCGCGGCGAGCGCTGTACGTCCTCCAGAGCCCGCGCAGCGTCTTCTCGACGTTTCGTTCCGGCGATGACGCGGTTGCGGACGCCCGCCAGGAAGCTGCCACTGCGCTCGTGCTCCTCGCCGGCTGTGGCACCGTGCTGGCGGCGCCCCAGACCGGTCGGTTGCTCGACGACTTCCTGGTCGACGACGTGATCGTCTTCTTCCTCGTCCTCGTGACGGGCTTCATCTACGGGACCGCGGCCTACTGGGTGGCAGGAGCCCTCCTCCTGCTGGGCGAGCGTCTGGCGGGCGGCGCGGGTGGGTATCGCCACGCGCGGCACCTCGTGGCGTTTGCCGCCGCCCCTCTTGCGTTGTCACTGCTCGTCTACTGGCCGCTCAGGATCGCCGTCTATGGCGAGGACCTGTTTCGGACCGGAGGCTCCGACAGCGACACGACGGGCACCTTCCTGGCTTGGCTCTGGTTGGCCTTCCTTGCGTGGAGCCTGACGCTCGTGGTCGTCGGCGTACGCACCGTTCACGAGTGGACGTGGACGCGCGCCATCGGCGCATCGCTACCGCTGATCGTGGCGGTGCTCGGCCTCGTCGCCGCCGCCGCGTTCTAGCCGCGGACGCGCGCGCCGCCCGGTGACGGTCAGCTCTTCGAAGGTGGCTGACGAACGCTCGCGTCGAGCTCCGCGCCGAACTCCTCGAGCTCGTCGGGAGGCATGGCGTACGTGTGCTGTTCCTCGGGAAACGCTCCGGTTCGAACGTCGTCGACGTAACGGCCGAGCGCGTCGGTGATCGTTCGGCGAAGGTCCGCGTACTGCTTGACGAAACGAGGCGTGCGACCGTCGTAGAGCCCGAGCAGGTCGTGCCAGACGAGTACCTGGCCGTCGCAGCCCGCGCCGGCGCCGATTCCGATCGTCGGAATCGAAAGCTCGGCCGTGATCCGCTCGGCCACCGGAGACGGAACTGCCTCTAGCACGAGAGCGAAGCATCCTTCAGCCTCGAGGGCACGCGCCTCCGCCAGGAGGCGGCGCGCCCTGTCGGCCGTCCTACCCTGAGCCTTGAAGCCGCCGAGGACCGTGGCCGACTGCGGCGTCAGGCCAATGTGGCCCATGACCCCGATCCCGGCGCCGACGATCGAC
>JBKOXM010000185.1:0-6150 GCA_046724925.1 Actinomycetota bacterium
GATCACGACGATGCCCACGAACTCGTCCCTATGTGCGAAGAGGGGGAAGGCCGTCACTGAGACGTCGCGGTCGGCGCCGTTCCGGCTGGTGATCCGAAAACGCTGATGCACCGGGCGCTGCTGGTCGAGCGCGATCCTCGCCGGCCGCTTCTCGGCAGGGATCGGCTCGTCGTCGGGTGTTCGCGGAGCAAAGCTGGTCGTCCATTCGTCCAGCGGCATCTCGCCGGCCTCGGCGAACGTAAGGCCGACGACCTCTTCTGCGGCCTCGTTGTAGTAGACGAGCTGTCCTTGATCGTCGGCGATCAGCGTCGGCGTGGCCAGGTTCGACACGAACGCGCGCGCGAGGATGAGGACGAGATGCTTCTGCCGCCGCTCGGCCACCGGCGAAGCGTACGCGGACTGCTCAACGATCTCCGAATTCGGTGACGTGGGCACGCGGGCCGCCTACGGGCTGACCGGGGTGCCTTCAGCGGCCGAGCGGTAAAGCGCATCGATGGCGCGAGCCTGCCCGACCGCGTCTTTCCTGCCGAGGAGCGGATCCGACCTGCCGCGGATCGCGTCGCTCATGTTCTCGAGTTGGAGGTGGTATGTGTCGGCTCGTTCTACGGCGATCTCCTTCGTGCCCGCCCCGCTTCGAAGCTCGATCACCGGCGACCTGCAGTGCCACGGATCGTCGAGGAAGAGCGAGCCCTGCTCTCCGATCGCCTCGAGCTCGTCGCGGACCGGCAGCACCAGTCCGCAGTCGAACTGCGCCACGACGTCCCCCGGGAAGTGCATCGATCCCGTGAAGAGTTCGTCTACACCGCTTTCGCCGAGGACTTGCTCCCCGTACACGCGCTCGGGCTCTCCGGCCAGCAGGCGCGCGCCGCTGACGCAGTAGCAACCGACGTCCATCAGCCCGCCGCCGTCGAGGGCCGGATCGAGGCGGACGTTCTCCCGGTCCGTCAGCGGGAAGCTGAACGCGGCCCGGATCAAGCGCAGGCGACCGATCGCTCCCTGCTTCACGAGCTCTTGCAGACGCGTCGTCTGCGGATGGTGGCGGTACATGAACGCCTCCATCAGGATGCGTCCGACCCGCTCTGCGGTGTCGAAGGCCCGATCGACGTCGTCGGGATGCCGGCTGAGTGGCTTCTCGCAGAGGACGTGCTTGCCGGCCTCGAGCGCCCGGATCGACCACTCCACATGCAGCGAGTTGGGCAGGGAGATGTAGATCGCGTCGAGCTCCGGGTCGGCCAGCAGCTCCTCGTAGCTCCCATACGCGCGCTCGATCCCGCGCTTCCGCGCGTAGGCCTCCGCCCGGCGAGGATCGCGGCTCGCGACCGCGACGACGTCGGCCCGGTCCGAGCCGGCGGCTCCAGCGAGCACCTTGTCGTTGATGTGCGCCGTCGACAGAAAGCCCCACTTGACTGGATCGCTCATCCCCAGGACGGCTCCGTCATCGGCCGAAACGCTGTCTCGAGCATGCGGTGGTTGCGCGGGCGGGTCAGGACGAAGAGCACGACCTCGGCCACGTCCTCCGCGGTCATCATGCCGGTCAGCTGCGGCATGTCCGGCGTGCGCCCACGTCCCATCGCGAACTCCGTCGCAACGCCGCCCGGGCAGACGTTCGTGCAACGAATGCCGCGCTCGCGAAGCTCGTGGTCGAGGGCGCGGGTGAAACCGACCTGTGCGAACTTCGATGCGCAGTACGCTGCCTCGAGGGGCAGCCCGCGCCGCCCGGCCTCGGAGGCCAGTGTGACGATGTCCGCCGACTCGCTTTCGAGCAGGTACGGAAGCGCGGCGCGTACGGCGTACAGCGTGCCCTTGACGTTCACGTCGATCATCTCCTCGAGCTGATCGAGCGGAAGGTCGAGAAACGGTCCATACGCACCGACACCCGCGTTGGAGACGAGGATGTCGATGCGCCCGAACTGCTGGGCGGTCTCGGCCGCGAGCGACTCCAGATCGTGGGGGCGGCGGACGTCGCACGGTCGAGCGACCGCTCGGTCGATGCCGAGATCGTCGCCGCTCCGCGAGGCCAGTCCAAGCCGGGCGCCTCGGGTGTCGAGAGCGCGCGCGACTGCCGCCCCGATGCCGCGGCTCGCGCCGGTGACGAGGGCGACCTTGCCTTCGAGAGACGTCATGTGTCCTCCAGTTCTCGCAGGGCCGGATACAGCGACCTGAACCGTTGGTAGGCGTCCGCATAGGGCTCGACCCACGCAGGCTCCGGCTCGATCGTGCCGGTCACGCGGACGGTACTCGCCACCGCGTCGTGCACGTCCTCGAAGACTCCGCCGGCCACCCCTCCGAGCAGCGCGGCTCCATAGGCGGCTCCCTCCTCGGCGGCGGTCCGCTCGAGGCGAATACCGAGGACGGACGCGACGATTCGCAGCCAAAGGTCGCTTCGAGCCCCGCCGCCGGAGACCCGGGCCGCCTCGGGCTGGACGCCGAGCGAGCGCAGGAGCTCCAGCGAATCCCTCAGGCCGAAGGCGACTCCTTCCAGCACCGCCCGCACGAGGGCTCCGCGGTCGTGCCGCAGCGACAGTCCCGCAAACGCCCCACGCGCCGCCGGATCGACGTGCGGCGTCCGCTCTCCCGCTAGGTACGGGAGGAAGAGCAGGCCCTCCGCCCCCGGACTCCAGGCCTCCGCCTCGCCAAGCAGCGTTTCGTACGGCCCGCGTCGGGCGACCGCGTCTCGCAGCCAGCGGAGCGAGCCCGCGGCCGAGAGCATGACGCCCATGGCATGCCAGCCGTCCGGAACCGCGTGGCAGAAAGCGTGCACCCGACCCTCCGGGTCGGCCGCGAACGCAGGCAACGCAGCGAAGACGACCCCCGAGGTGCCGAGGACAACCGAGAGCGGGCCGGGGCGGTCGACACCAACACCGAGCGCGCCGGCGGCCTGATCGCCCGCGCCTGCGGCCACTGGGATGCCGTCGACCATACGAGCGGACACGGCCGGCGACTCGAGCGCCGTGGGAAGCCACGCCCGTGGGATCTCCAGTGTGTCCAAGAGCTCTTCGCTCCAGCAGCGGCGCGCGACGTCGAAGAGCAGCGTTCCCGATGCGTCGGCGACGTCGGTCGCGCCCTCCCCGGCGAGGCGTAGCCGCACGAAGTCCTTCGGCAGGAGGACGTGGGCGATCCGCTCGTAGATCTCAGGCTCGTGGCGACGCAGCCACAGGAGCTTGGGGGCCGTGAAGCCGGGGAGCGCGCGGTTGCCGGTCGCATCGATGAGCCCGGACAGCCCGAGTCGTTCCTCGATCTCCAAGCACTCCTCGCCGGTCCGCTGATCGTTCCAGAGGATCGCCGGTCGCAGGACACGCTCCTGCTCGTCGAGGACGACTAGACCGTGCATCTGTCCGGAGAGACCGATGCCGGAGACGTCGCCCACACCCAGCTGCGCGAGTGCAAGCTCGGCCGCGTGCCACCAGTCCTCGGGATTCTGCTCCGCCCAACCAGCACGAGGCGTGGACAATCCGTAGGGCTCCTCGACCCGGCTCACCACCTCGCCCTCAGCCGAGACGCGCAGCGCCTTGACGCCGGTCGTGCCGACGTCAAGCCCGACGAGGTCTGTCATTCGAGGTCGAGGCCCGACGCGGCGATCGCCTCGCGGGCGATGCGATCGTCTTCCTCGCCCGGAAGCCCGCTGACGCCGATGGCTCCGATGCGGATTCCGTCTTCGAAGGCCGCGACGCCTCCTTTGAAGAAGGTGAAGAACGGATCGAAGCTCGCTCGCTCGGCCGAGCTCGTCTCGATCTTCTCGGCCAGGTCCCGCGTCGCACGCGCGTCGCTGCGGGCCGCGGTGTAGGCCTTGCGTTGCGCGTTCAGCCGGGTGTCCGGCGCGGCGCCGTCCATCGTTGCGGCGGCCACCACTTCACCGTGACTGTCCGCGACGAAGACCGACACCGGCGCAGAGACACCGGCGACCACCGCCTCGATCATCGCCTGAGCCTGCTCCAACCTCATTCCGCGCCGAGCGCCTTGTAGACGAGCTCGTAGGCCTTCACCGCGTCCTTCTCGTTCTGTGCCCGACGGAGAGCCGCGTCGTCGATGCGCGCCGCGATCGAGTCGATGAACCGCCAGTGGAGCACGCTGCGGCGGACCGCGGCGACCTGGTCCTCGGTGTACGGGTAGAGGTCGAATCCCACACGCTCTCCGCCTTCGCCGTAGCGAGCGCGGCGCAGCTCGAGGGCCAGCTCGAGCGTCTCCATGAACGCGGTGGCGCCAACCATGTTGTCGTCGTCGAAGACACCCCAGCCGGAGTTGGCGTGCTGATGACCGAGGAGACCCTCAGCGGCCAACATGGCGGCGTATTCCCCGAGGCTCTCGCCGTTCATGATCAGGTGCTGCCAGTCCATGTTGACCTTGACGTTTTCGTGGCCCTTGCCCCTGAGCTTGTGGATCACGTGCAGCGTCATCCCGATGTTGCGCATGAAGATCTTCATCGCCGGCTCGGAGTTCTTGTGCTCGAGGAGGAGGAGTACTCCGTGCTCGCGACACCGTTCGGCGGCCTCGCCGATTCCCTCGATCAGCCAGGCCCAGCTGTCGGCGTACGGCGTCTGGAACGGGTAGTTGTAACCCTCGATTCCCGGCCACACGATGAAATGGGCGCCGATGGACCCGGCGAAGTCTGCGGCCGCCACGGTGCGCCGGCGGGCTTCCGCACGCGTTGCCCCGTCGGGCGAGGCGAGCCCGCCGCGGCCGAAGCGCGGGTCCAGGTGGAGGCCGGTCGCGACGCAGTAGATGTCGCGGTCGCCGAGGGCCTCCCGCACAGCGTCGAGATTGTCCTCGTTCAACTCCTGCGGGTAGTGGAACTCGTAGCCGTCGATCAGATCGCCGAGACCCTCCACGGCGCGCCGAACGCGCTCGACCATCGACTCGTCCGCCCACTGCGGCTGGTAGCCGACGGGGACGAAACGGGTCACCATCGGGCCGAAGGCCCAGATCCCCAGGCTCGTCTTCACGCTGCTACCCCCCGGTACTCGATCGCCTCCCTTTTCCCGCTCTCGGCCGAACGCACGATCGCGTCGCAGACCTCGGCGCAGCGGTAGCCGTCCTCGAAGGAGGCACCATGCGGTGTCACCCCGTGCTCACCCGCGATCGAGGAGAGCAAGTGGTGGACCTCGTGCGTGAACGTGTCGCCCCAGCCGACGATGTGTCCGGGCGGCCACCAGAACTCCATGAACGGATGCTCCGGCTCCGTTACCAGCACGCGCTCGAACCACTTTCCACTGGCGACCTGGAGCTCGTTCAGCCGCTCGACGTCGAACGAGAGTGAGCCTCGTGAGCCGTTCACCTCGAACGTGTTCTGGTTGATGCGGCCGGTCGCGAGCCGCGAGGCCTCGAGCGTTCCCACGACTCCGTTCGAGAACTCGACGGTGGCCGCGAAGCTGTCGTCCACCTCGTGACCGTCGATGAAGGTGCTGACCACGGCGCTCACCGCGACGGGCTCGCCGACGAGGTAGCGCCCTAGGTCGACGATGTGCGCTCCAAGGTCGCCAAGCGCGCCCGAACCCGCGGCCTCGCGGTCGAAGCGCCAGCTGGGCGGCGCATCGATACCCCAGCTCTGCAGGTAACGGGCGCGGAAGTGGAAGAGCTCCCCGAGGTCGCCAGCCTCAAGGATCTCGCGCGCGAGGCGAACCGCAGGGACGAAGCGGTAGTTGAAGCCGCACATGTGCACCACACCCGCTTCCTCGGCGGCGCGCCACATCGAGAGCGCCTCTTCGGCCGTCCTGCCGAGGGGCTTCTCGCAGAGGACGTGCTTCCCGTTCCGGGCGGCTTCGATCGTCGGCTCCGCGTGCAGGTCGTTGGGGCCGCCGTTGTCGAAGAGGCCGATCCGCTCGTCGCGGACCTGCTCGCGCCAGTCAGTCGTCGCCTCGGCCCACCCGTACCGATCACGCGCCTCTTCCATCTTCTCGGCGTTCCGCCCCGAAATGGATATGAGCTGGGGAGCGAGCGGAGGCGAGAGGAACGACGCCTCGCGGAAGGCGCGCGAGTGCGCCTTGCCCATGAAGGCATAACCGAGCATCCCGACTCCGATCGCTCGAGCTTCGGCCGTCACGCGGAGCCCTCGTAGTAGCGCTGCGCCAGCGCCCAGGCGTCCCGACCGCACTTCGACCCGAGTCGCCTCCCGTTGAAATCGTCGGCGGCCACGTGGATGCCCATGTAGAGCCT
>JBKOXM010000071.1:0-2771 GCA_046724925.1 Actinomycetota bacterium
GCCCAGTACGGATCGCTCGAAGACGTGATCGAGCACGCCGACGAGCTCTCGCCGGCACGCCGCAAGAACGTGACGGAATTCGCCGAGCAGGCGCGCGCCGCCAAGCAGCTGGCAACGATGCGCCGCGATCTCGAGATCGACTGCGATCCCGCCGAGCTCGTATTGCAACCGCCGGACCGCTCGCAGCTGAAGGAGATGTTCCGGCGCTTCGAGTTCCGGAACCTCCTGCGCCGGGTCGAAGAGCTGGACGCGGCGGTCCCGGCGGCACCGATGAAGGTCGAGGGGGTCGAGGTCCTGTGGAGCGAGGCCGAGCTGACGGAGCCGACTGGCCGTGTGGCGCTGCAGGTCGCGGACGGCCGCTATTCATTGGCCCAGGACGAAGGCGTCGTCGTCGGAGACTGGCGGCCCGAGCTGGCAGGGAAGCTGCGACAGGCCGCGCTCCTTGCGCATGACTTCAAAGCGCTTCCGCGCGATCTGATTCGAGCCGGTATCGAGCCCGCCGAGGACACGCTGCTCGCGGCCTATCTGATCGAGCCTGGCCGGCCCGAGTACGACCTCGACGATCTCGCCGCCGAGTACGGCGTGGAGCTGATCCCGATGCCGGCAACCGACGACGAGACGGCCGCGCTCGTACGGCAGGCTGAGGCCGTGCGCCGGCTTGCCGAGCCGCTCGCCGCCCGTCTCGTGGAGCGCGGCGCCGACCGGCTGTATCGCGAGATCGAGCTGCCGCTGGCCTCCGTGCTGGCGGCGATGGAGGACGCCGGCGTCAAGATCGACACCTACCGCATGGGCGAGATCACGGCCCGGCTCGCCGATCGCGTGGAAGAGCTGGAGTCGCGCGCGCACGAGCTTGCCGGGGAGGAATTCATGATCGGCTCGACCCAGCAGGTCGCGCGGATCCTGTTCGAGAAGCTCGCCTTGACGCCGGGTCGCAAGGGGAAGACCGGCTACTCGACCGACACACGCGTCCTGCGAACCATCCGCGGCGAGCACGAGATCGTCGGCGTGATCGAGGAGTGGCGGGAGTATTCCAAGCTCCTGAACACGTACCTGGGGCCGCTGCCGAGCCTGATCTCGTCAGAGGACGGGCGGCTGCACACGCACTTCAACCAGCACGTCGCCTCGACAGGCCGGCTTTCGACTTCGAATCCGAATCTCCAGGCGATCCCGATTCGGACCGAGCTCGGCAGAGAGATCCGCTCCGCGTTCGTCGCCGAGCAAGGCCACAAGCTTCTCTCCGCCGACTACTCGCAGATCGAGCTCCGCATCCTCGCGCACGTGTCGGGGGAGCCGAAGCTCCGCGACGCGTTCGCGCGCGGCGAGGACATCCACACGGCGACCGCCGCGGAGGTGCTCGGAGTCGAGCCCGCAAAGCTGACGACCGCCCAGCGCTCGATCGCGAAGATGATCAACTTCGGGATCGTCTACGGGATCTCCGCGTTCGGCCTGTCCGAGAACCTCGAGATCCCGCGCGAGGAGGCGCAGGAATACATCGACGCCTATCTGGCACGCTTCCCGCACGTGCAGGACTTCATCCAGCGGACGATCGAGCAGGCCGAACGCGATGGGTACGTGACCTCGCTGCTCGGCCGGCGCCGGCCCGTGCCCGAGATTCGAGCCGCGAATCGGCAGACGCGGTCGCTCGGCGAGCGCCTGGCGGTCAACTTCGTGATGCAGGGCTCGAACGCGGACATCATCAAGGTGGCGATGGTGGCGATCCATCGACGCCTTCGCGACGAAGGGAGGGCGGGCCGGCTCGTGCTGCAGGTGCACGACGAGCTGCTCCTCGAGGTGCCCGTGGCGGAGGTCCCGCAGGTGCGAGAGCTCGTGCGCGAGGAGATGACCGGCGCGTTCGAGCTCGACGTTCCGGTTGCGGTCGACATCGGCGTTGGCGACGACTGGCACGAGGCGAAGAGCTGAGACCCCGGTCGGGGTCGATCGCGAGAGCGTCGAGGGCTAAGACGACCTCGGCACCGTCGACCCGTACGATCACCCGATGCTCGTCGAGCTCGCAGACGGCGTCTCGCTGAACGTCGAGGAGGTCGGTCAGGGCTTTCCGCTCTTCGTGCTGCACGGCGGGCCGGGTTTGGATCACCGAATGTTTCGGCCGTACCTGGACGCGCTCGGCGACGAGTTCCACCTGCTCTACGTCGACGAGCGCGGCCAGGGCCTGAGCGAGCGGGTCGATCCGACGACCCTCTCGCTCGAGCGCTTCGCGCACGACGTCGACCTGCTCGCGGAGGCATTGGGCGTCGACGAATTCGCGCTTCTCGGCCACTCGTTCGGCGCGATCGTCACGACGTGGCACGCGACCGAGCTCGGGACCGCCGCCGCGTACGTGATTTCGGGCGGCGGCGACTCGAGCGAGAAGCTGATGGAGGACGTTGCGGCTTCGCTCGCAGCGCTTGGCCCGGCCGGCGAGGCGATCGCGGAGTCGTGGGAGCACGAGAAGGCGGTGGAGACCGAGGAGGAACTGCGCGAGCTGCTTCGCGAGCAGATGCCTTTCCACTTCGCCGGCGAGCCGCCCCCGGGGTACGGCGAGGACATGGTGCTCTCACCCGACGTGCTGCGGCATTTCGCCAACGTCGGCTACGGCGATTTCGATTTCGTGCCGAGAGTCGGCCGAGTCGACAAGCCGACGCTCGTCATCGTCGGCGAGCACGACCGCACGACGACGGTGCGTGCCAACGGCGTGCTGCACCAAGGCATCCCCGACAGCCGCATGGAGATCGTCCCGGGCGTTGGACACATGAGCTTCGTCGAGGCGACCA
>JBKOXM010000202.1:0-6530 GCA_046724925.1 Actinomycetota bacterium
ACGTTCCGGTGCGTGTGAACGCCGTCGCCTACTTCAGGATCGTCGAGCCGAAGGCGGCGATCGTCCAGGTCGAGAACTTCATGGTCGCGACCTCGCAGATCGCGCAGACCACGCTGCGGTCGGTGCTCGGCCAGCACGTGCTCGACGAGCTGCTGTCCGAGCGCGACAAGATCAACGCGATCCTCCAGTCGATCATCGACGAGGCAACGTCGCCGTGGGGAATCAAGGTTTCGATCGTCGAGGTGAAGGACGTGGAGATTCCGAGCGGGATGCAGCGCGCGATGGCACGGCAGGCCGAGGCCGAGCGCGAGCGGCGCGCCAAGATCATCAATGCGGAGGGCGAGTACCAGGCCTCCGAGCGGCTCCGCGACGCCGCGACCGTGATGGCCGCGACCCCGATGGCGCTCCAGTTGCGCTACCTCCAAACGCTGCTCGAGCTCGGCTCGTCGCAGTCGACCACGATCGTCTTTCCTGCGCCGATTGACCTGATCACACCGTTCCTCAACCGTGGGACGGATGGGGCCTCGAGCTGACAGCTGACCACCGGGTCGATCCGCTGACGGGTCGGCACGTGGTGATCGCCCCCGAGCGCGCGAAGCGTCCGGGAGCCGCGAGAGTCAAAGGCGACCCCCCATCCGCGGACGAGCTCGAAACGTGCCCGTTCTGCGGCGGGCGCGAGGACCGAACACCGCCTGAAACCCTTCGGCTCCCGGAAGACTCTGCGACCTGGTCGGTCCGAGTCGTGCCAAACCTCTATCCGGCCTTCGAACGACAGGAGGTCGTCGTGCACACGCCGCGCCATGCGCGATCGATTGCCGAACTCGAAGACGCGGAGCTCGACCTGGTCGCAGAAGCGTGGCGTCGCCGGGTTCACGACGAGCCACTCGGCATCGTCTACGCCTTCGTCAACGAAGGCCGCGAGGCCGGTGCAAGCCTTCCACACACCCACTCGCAGCTGACGTGGCTCCCGGAGCCGCCGCCTGCAATCGGCAGCGAGCGGGGAGTCCCGGAAGGCGAGTTGGTACTCGAGCGCGACGGCGTTCGCGCGACCTGTCCCTTCGCCGGCCGCGTTCCCTACGAGGTCACCGTCGCGCCGACCGAGCGCGAAGCCGATGGATTCGCGAGCGAGCTGCTCGGCCACGGACTCCGACTGCTCGCCGAATGCGTACGTCGACTACGCAAGCTCGAAGGACCAGTCCCATTGAACGCCTGGCTCCACAACGGAGCACACTGGCACCTCGAGCTCTTCCCGCGGCTCAGCGTGCTGGCAGGCATCGAGCTCGGGGCCGGGATCTACGTCAATTCGCTCGCGCCGGACGAGGCGGCGGAGCGACTACGAGCAATTTGACCCGCCGGACTACGCCGGCGGCGGCAGGCGCGTCGCCTTTTCCTGCTCGCGAAACCGCCGGGCAGCCTCGATCGCGGCGCCCAGATTCAAGCCTTTGTCCTTGGCCTGCTTGAGCAGCATCACGGTCTCGAGCGCATCGATGTCGTAGATGCGCTGCTTCTTGCCCTTCGTCGGAATCTGCGCCTTGTTCGTCCAATAGTCGAGCTGCATCTTCGAGATGCCGGCGATCTGGCACACCTGGCCCAGGTACAGCTCGACCTTCTCGAGATGCTCCGCCAGATCGACCGGCTCGAGGAAATCCACATGGCTCGGTAGTGACATCTGCTTCCTCTTCTCCGGGCGGCTAAGAGCTTCTTTGGAGTTATAAAGACCTGCGGCCCCGTTGGGAAGGGAACGGGCCTTGCGGGGCCCGGAAGTTCCCTCTTTCGAGTGGATGTCGTCCACCGGCTCAGCCTGCGGCGACGGGCGTCTCAGCGACGGGCTCGCCCTCCGTGAGGTCCTCCGATTCGACCACCGGAGCGAGGCTCGAGACTCGTTCGTCCTCGCCCAGCCGCATCACTCGTACGCCCTGGGTCGAGCGACCCATCTGGCGGATGTCGTCGACCGGAATCTTGATCACGGTTCCGACCGTCGAGATCAGCATCACCTGATAACCGTCCCGAACCACCCGGGCTCCGGCAAGCTGCCCACGCTCCTCGGTCAGCTGAACGGTCTTGACGCCCAGCCCGCCACGGCCTTTGACGGGGTATTGGTCGATCCGTGTCCTCTTGCCAAAGCCGTTCTCCGTCACGACGAGCAAATCGGCCTCGTTTCGAGCGATGTCGCACGCGATCACCTCGTCGCCGTCACGCAGCCGCATGCCCTGGACGCCCGCGGTGTCGCGACCCATCGAGCGCACCGCCTTCTCGTGGAAGCGAATCGCCTGGCCCTTTCTCGAGACCATCAGGATGTCGTCGTTTCCGGACGAGTGGCGGACACCGACGAGCTCGTCGCCCTCGCGCATCTTGATCGCGATGATCCCGTCCGCCCTGAGCGGAGTGTTGTACGCGTCCAGCTTCGTCTTCTTGACCACACCCTTTTTCGTTGCGAAGACGAGGTACTCGGCCTCGCTGAAGTCGCGGGTCTGGATCACGGCGCGGACAACCTCGTCCTGCTTGAACGGCAAGAGGTTCTGGATGGCGCGGCCTTTCGACTGACGCGAGCCGAGCGGCAGCTCGTGCACCTTGAGCCGATAGACCTTCCCCACCGAGGTAAAGAACAGCAAGTAGTCGTGCGTCGAGGCGACGAACAGGTGCTCGATGTAGTCGTCTTCCTTCAGATCCATCCCCATAACGCCCTTGCCCCCGCGGCGCTGCTCGCGGTAGGTGGTGACCGGTAGACGCTTGATGTAGTTCGAGCGCGTGATCGCGATCACCATGTCCTCCTCCGCGATCAGGTCCTCCAGCTCGAACTCGCCCTCGGCGGCGACGATCTCCGTGCGACGATCGTCGTTCTTGCCGTAGATCTCCTTCAGCTCGAGCAGCTCCTCGCGAATGACACCGTCGATCCGCGCGGGATCGCCGAGGATCGCGCGCAGCTCGGCGATCCGCTCCTGCAGATCCGAGTATTCGCTCTCGACCTCCTTGCGGGCGAGCTGCGTCAGCCGTTGGAGCCTCAGGTCGAGGATCGCCTGCGCCTGGATCTCGGAGAGCTCGAACTGCTCCATCAGGCCCTCGCGGGCTTGGTCGGCATCAGCCGACGCGCGGATCAGCGCGATCACCTCGTCGAGCTGATCTAGCGCCTTGAGATAGCCCTCGAGAACGTGAGCGCGCGCCTCCGCCTTGCGGAGCTCGTACTTCGACCGGCGCGTGACGATCTCGCGCTGGTAGTCGAGGTAGTGGCGGATCAGCTCGAGCAACGAGAGCGTCCGCGGAATGCCGTCGACCAGCGCGACCGCGTTGTAGCCGAAGGTCGTCTGCAGCGGCGTGTGCTTGAAGAGCTTGTTGAGCGCCACCTGCGGCACGGCGTCGCGCTTGAGCTCGACGTAGATACGCATGCCGTCCTTGTCCGAGTGGTCGGCGAGCGCGTCGTCCGACATCGGCACCTCGCTCAGGACTCCGGACTTGACGAGATCGGCGATCTTCTCGATCACGCCACCGTCACCGGCCTTCCGGACGCCGTACGGAAGCTCGGTGATGATGATCGCGCTCTTGCCGCCGCGCAGCTGCTCGATGTGGGCGCGCCCGCGTACGACGATGCGTCCGCGACCGGATCGGTACGCGTCGCGGATTCCTGAACGGCCGACGATCGCACCGCCGGTCGGAAAGTCAGGGCCCTTGACGTGCTTGGAGAGCCGCTCGACGTCGATCTCGGGGTCGTCGATCATCGCCACTACTGCGTCGATCGTCTCTCTCAGATTGTGCGGCGGGATGTTCGTCGCCATCCCGACGGCGATCCCCGAGGAGCCGTTGACCAGCAGGTTCGGGAACCTCGACGGGAGGACCACCGGCTCGCGGCGCGACTCGTCGTAGTTCGGGATGAAGTCGACCGTGTCCGCATCGATGTCGCGAAGCATCTCCGTCGAGATCCGCGACAGGCGGCACTCGGTGTAGCGCATCGCGCCGGCGGGATCCCCGTCGACCGAGCCGAAGTAGCCCTGGCCCTCGATCAGCGGGTAGCGAAGCGAGAACGGCTGCGCCAGCCGGACGAGTGCGTCGTAGATCGGGCTGTCGCCGTGGGGGTGGTAGCGGCCCATGACATCCCCGACAACACCCGCCGACTTCCGCGTCGGCCGGTTCGGCTGCAGGCCCGCCTCGTGCATCGCCCACAGCACGCGACGGTGGACCGGCTTGAGGCCGTCGCGGACATCCGGCAGCGCCCGCGAGACGATCACGCTCATCGCGTATTCGAGGAAGCTCGAACGGACCTCCTGGTCGAGCTCGCGCCCCTCGACGCGTCCGACTCCTAGCGGCTCGTTCGTCAGATCAGACACGGACCCTCACCTAGACGTCGAGGAACCTCACGTCGAGCGCGTTCTGCTGGATGAACTCCCGGCGAGGCTCGACTTCGTCGCCCATCAGCCTCGAGAACCACTCAGCCGCCGCGGCCGCATCCTCGACGTCGACCCGCACGAGCATTCTGCGCGCGGGATCCATCGTCGTCGCCCACAGCTCCTTCATGTTCATCTCGCTCAGGCCCTTGAAGCGCGTGATCTGGATGCCGTGCTTGGACAGCGCGAACGCCAGGTCGCGGAGCTCCTCGAACGTCTCCGCCTTCTCCTCCTGCTTGCCAAGGCGAATCGTGAATGGTGGCAAGCCTCCCACCAGGCCGCCCAGACGCTCGTAGGCCTTGCGAACGTTCGCGTAGATCGGCGAGGCGAGCAGCTCCGCCGGCACCTCGACATCCGAGGCAGAGCTCGTCTCGACCTCGACCACACGAACGTTCAGGGCGTTCTTGCCGGCCTTGGAGTCCAGCGCGTAACCGTTGGAGTCGGCAGTCGCCAGCGCTTTCAAGGCCTCTGCCGGTGTCGTCGCGTCGCTCTCCACCAACCGATGGGCAACGACGAAGTCGGCGGCCTGCGGCCCGAAGTCCGAGCGCAGTCGACCCGCCCAGCCCTCGAACTCGGTCAAGGCACGGGTGAAACGCGTGAAGCGCGACTCGCTCAGCTTCACCTGGGCATCCCCGCGCGCGGCGATCTCGAGCTCGCCGAAACGCTCGCGCACAAGGAGTTCCTCGAGCTGCGTGTCCTTCTCGAGATATGTCTGCTGGTTGCCGAGGCGCACGAGGTAGAGCGGCGGGACGGCGATGTAGACGTGGCCGCGGTCGAAGAGCTCCGGCATGTGGCGGTACAAAAACGTGAGCACGAGCGTGCGGATGTGGGCGCCGTCGACGTCGGCGTCCGTCATCACGATGATTCGGTTGTAGCGAAGCTTCGCGAGATCGAACTCCTCGCCGATTCCCGTGCCGATCACCTGGACGAGCAGTTGGATCTCCGCGTTCGAGAGGACCTTGTCGATGCGGTTCTTCTCGGAGTTGATGATCTTCCCGCGCAGCGGCAGGATCGCTTGGTTCGACTTGTCTCGCGCCTCCTTGGCCGCACCGCCGGCCGAGTTCCCCTCGACGATGAACATCTCGGTGAGCTCCGGATCGCGGATCTGGCAATCGGCGAACTTCTTCGCCATCTCACCGCCGAAGGCACCTTTGCGGCGGGTGAGCTCACGCGCCTTGCGCGCGGCCTGGCGGGCCCGCGCGGCGGAGATCGCCTTCTGGATGATCTGGCGCGCGTCGGTGGGGTTCTCCTCGAGGAACTCTGCGAGCTTGGCGTTTGTCGTCTGCTCGACGAGCCCACGCACGCTCGGGTTGCCGAGCTTCGTCTTCGTCTGACCTTCGAACTGTGGGTCGCGCAGCTTCACCGAGATGACCGCCGCAAGCCCCTCGCGAACGTCCTCGCCCTCGAGGTTCTCCTCCTTCTCCTTCAAGAGATCCATGCTGCGTGCGTACTTGTTCAGCGTGCGCGTCAGCGCGGCGTTGAAGCCGGAGAGGTGCGTACCGCCCTCGGTCGTATTGATGTTGTTCGCGAACGCGAAGACGGACTCGACGTACTTCGTGTTCCACTGCATCGCGACCTCGACCTGCCCCGCTTCGCTCTCGCCCTCGAAGTAGACGATGCTTTTGTGGACCGGGTCCTTCGCCTCGTTCACGTAGGCGACGAAGTCGCGGATACCGCCGTCGTACTTGAACTCGGCCCGCTCGCCTCCGGCGCGCTCGTCGGTGAGCACGATCTTGAGACCCTTCGTGAGGAACGCGGTCTCGCGCAGCCGCTGGACCAGCGTCTCCCACTCGAACTCGACGTCCTCGAATATGTCGGCGTCGGGCATGAAGCTGATCGTCGTACCCGTCTCCTTGGCGACGCCGACCTTCTTCAGGTCCGTGGTCGGCTCCCCACGGGCGAACTCCTGCCGCCAGATTTTCCCGGCGCGATGGACGTCGATCGTCAGCCACTCGGAGAGCGCATTCACAACCGAGATGCCCACGCCGTGCAGGCCGCCTGAGACCTTGTAGCCCTCGCCGCCGAACTTCCCGCCGGCGTGCAGCTTGGTCAGGACGACCTCGAGCGCCGGCCTTCCCTGCTCGGCCATGATGTCCACCGGGATCCCGGATCCGAAGTCACGGACTGTGACCGAGTTGTCCGGGTGGAGGGTGA
>JBKOXM010000172.1:0-7109 GCA_046724925.1 Actinomycetota bacterium
GGGCTAGGCCGAGGCGACGGGAACCTTCGTCTCGAGCCCCTTTGTCACGAGCTCGACGACCGTGTGCTCCGCGGCCGCCACTTCGTCGTCACCGCCGGGGATCTGGCCCAGGACCCAGCCCGTCAGGATCTCCTCGAGGGCGCCGTAGAACACGAGCGCCGTCAGCCGCGAATCGACGTCGCTTCGCAGCTCGCCTGACGCCTGACCCTGCTCGATCACGCGCTCGAGCGCGTCGAACGCGTGTGCGATCTCGTCGACCTCGTTCTGGAGCTGCGGGCTGCGCGTGATCTCGCGCACGAGGACTCGGACGAGTTCAGGGTCGCGCCGCCACGTTCGCAGCACAACCGCCGCGATCATGCGCAGCTTCTCGGTCGAGGGCGCGTCGGTGCGCTCGACCTCATTGACGCGGGCGAGCATCTCCGTCCAGGTATCTCGGAAGATCGTCTCCAGCACTTCTTCCTTCGACCCGAAGTAGTGGTAGACCAGGCCGTAGGCCACGCCCGCCTCACGGGCGATGTCGGCCACCCTGCACACGTGGTAGCCCTTCTTTGCGAAGACACGCACCGCCGCCTCGAGCAGTACCTGTCGCTTCGCCTCGCTCGCCGCCGTCCGCTCAGGCACAGCAGGCGGAGTGTATTTCCTCGCTGGAAATCGCGCGGATTCGGTAGATGAGTCCGCGTTCCCAATCGGCTACGAGAAGCGCGCCGCCCGGATCGACCTCGAGCGCGAGCGGATGCGCGAAGCCACGCGCGAACACGGAGACTCGGCGCGCACGCCCGCTCGGGCCGAGAACGATCCGAACGACTGTGCGCCCACGGCGTCGGCTGAGGTACTGGCCCCACAGGGCCACGAAGAGGTTGCCGTGGTAGTTGGGCGGAAAGGTCTCGCCGCGGTAGAACGCGAGGCCGTTCGCAGACGAGTGTGGCTCGAGATAGGCGATGGGCGGTGTGACGCCTCGGCAGCTGCCCTCGAGCCGTTTCCGCCCGAAGCTCGGCCAGCACCGGGGCCACCCGTAATCCGCGCCTCTCCGAAGAATCACGACGGATTCGGCGGGCTCGCCAGGGCCGAGATCGTCGCGGCCGTTCACGGAGACGTAGATCCGCCCTGTGCTCGCTTGGCGAACGAGGCCGAACGGATTCCGCAGTCCGCGGGCAACGACTTGCAGATCACGGCCGTCGGGCCGCACGGACAGGACCGCGGCGCTCCGGCGGTCGCGTTCGAGGCAGGCGTCGCATGTCGAGCCGCTTCCGAAGTAGAGCCGTCCGTCTCGCCCGACCACGACGTTGTCCTGCTGGTGGCGGCCGAACGGCAGCCCGGATACGAGCGTTCGACGCCGCGCCGCACGACCGCCGCGGAGCTCGACGCTGTCCAGGCCGCCCATGCGAGAGACGACGAGGCGAGTTCCGATCCAGGCCAGGCCGAGCGGGCTGCGAAAGCCGGAGGCAAAGCGGCGAGCGCGACGGGTCTGTGTGTCGAGGACGACGACGGAGCCTGTTTCCTGCGCCACGTAAAGCCGGCCGTCCGGCCCCCACGCCATCGCCGTCGGGCGCGTGAGACCGCGGGCGTACACGTCGGCGGCGAAGCCCTTCGGCACGACGATCGCGGTTCCGCGGCTCGGCTCTGCGCGTGCGTGTCCCGCGGTGCAGGCGAGCAGGACCGAGCCAGCTACGATCAGACCCCCGATCGAGGAGCGAATCGACTGCCATGGCCGCGCACGAACACGCACAGCACGCGCACCATACGCACGGCGGTGCCTCGCTCAACCGCACCGCCGCGAGTGCGACCGCCCACTGCTTGACGGGCTGCGCGATCGGCGAAGTCCTCGGAATCGCGATCGGCACGGCGCTGGGTTGGAGCAACGCGCCGACGATCGCGCTCGCGATCGTGCTGGCGTTTTTCTTTGGCTACTCGCTGACGATGCTTCCGCTGCTTCGGGCCGGCATCGGCTTCGCGGCTGCGATTCCCCTCGCGTTCGCGTCGGACACGCTCTCGATCACCGTCATGGAGATCGTCGACAACCTGATCATCCTCGTGGTCCCCGGCGCGATGACCGCAGGTCTGGGAGACGCCCTCTTCTGGCTCAGCCTCGCGGTGGCCCTCGGGATCGCGTACGTCGCCGCCTTCCCCGTCAACCGCTATCTGATCGCGCGGGGCCGAGGCCACGCCGTAGTGCATGAGTACCACCACCACTCGTAGCGCCCACTGAGGCAACCGGTGGCGGATCGAGGCCAGGGCCTAGTCACACGTCTTGGGCCCGCTCGCAGCGCCGCCGTCGCCTGCGTGCTCGCCGGCACGCTGCTCGCGCTCGTCGCGCTCGCGGCGCGTGCGTATCGGCCTGTCACAGGTGAGGAGCCGGCGCGCGAACCGTCGGCCCAGTTCTTCGACTACTTCTTCACGGGCGCGGCGATTCTGTGGGCCCTCGGCGGCGTGTTGCTGATCTACCTCTGGGGTGGACAGGCTCGACGGGATCCGCAAACGGTCCGGATCCGCATCGGCTTGCCCGGCTTCCTCCTGCTCATCGGGATCGTGCTCGTCTTTGCCTTCGGGCCGGAGATCCTCGATCGGCTACGGAGCGACGACGAAGACGCGCGCGTCCGCACCGGGACGACGTCCACGGACACGACCGACCTCGACACGCCTGGCCGTCGACGCTCCCCGGAGTTCGAATGGCCGCTCGTGCTCGCGGCCGGCGCAGGCCTCCTGATCGGCGCGGGCATCCTCGTCACGCGGAGAGCGCGACGGCGACCCGAGCCCGAGGCGCTCGCGCAGGCTTTGGCCGAGGAGCTCGACGACACGATCGACGACCTCCTCCGCGAGTCCGATCCACGCCGAGCGGTGATTGCCGCCTACGCGCGGATGGAGCGGCTCCTCGGCGCCTACGGGGTTCCGCGACAACCGGCGGAGGCGCCCTTGGAGTACCTGCAGAGGGTTCTGCTCGAGCTCGATGCGGGCGAACCAGCCGTCGCAGCGTTGACGCGGCTCTTTCAGGAAGCCAAGTTCTCGGATCACGAGCTCGGCGCCGGCAGACGGGACGAAGCCATCGAGGCGTTGGTCGAGATTCGCGATCGGCTACGCGGCGAGGCGTGAGCCGCACGATCCGGTCCGCGCTCGGTGCGGCAGCCGCCGGTCTCGTCCTGCTGCTCGTGGTCCTCGCGGGCACGTCGACTCCGGCCGCGAAGGCGGTCGACGTCTTTCTCCTGTACCTGGGGGGCGTGGCGTTGCTGGCCCTGGTGGCCGCCACCCCCGCCGCGGCGGGAAATGAGCGCGGCTCGGAATTCGAAGCTGCGCTAGGGCTCAAACGGTCCCGAGCCGAGCGGCCACGCGAGCTGGCCCGGCTCGAGCGCGAGGTGCACCTCGGCGAGGCAAGCGCCTTCTATCTGCATTTCCGGCTCAGGACCACCCTCCGCCGGATCGCGGAGCATCGTCTCAGCGCTCGCCGCGGGATCGATCTCGGCCGCGATCCCCAGGCGGCCCGGGTTGCGCTGGGCGAGCAGGCCTGGGAGCTCGTACGACCCGATCGCGAGCCGCCACGCCACCGCGACGCGCGCGGCCTCTCGGTCGACGAGCTCCGCACTGTCGTTGACGCGATCGAAAACGTCTAATTCGATATGGACGTGCGTACGGAGCTGACCGTCGATGAAGTCGCCCAGCTCGGGGGCCGCCTGCTCGACGAAGTCGAGCGGGCAATCGTGGGCAAGCGTGACGCGCTCGAGCTCGTGCTGCTCGGCTTGCTTGCCGATGGACACGTGCTGATCGAGGACTTCCCCGGGCTCGCCAAAACACTGATCGCCCGCTCGTTCGCACAGGCGGCGAGCATGCGCTTCACGCGGATCCAGTTCACGCCCGACCTGATGCCCTCGGACGTCACCGGGGCCTCGATCTTCGATCAGCGCCGCGGGGATTTCGAGTTCCGACCCGGCCCTGTGTTCACGAACCTCTTGCTCGGCGACGAGATCAACCGCGCCCCGCCGAAGACACAAGCGGCCCTGCTCGAGGCGATGCAGGAGCGGCAGGTGACCGTGGAGGGCGTGACGCATCAGCTCGAACGGCCCTTTCTCGTGCTCGCGACGCAGAACCCGATCGAGTACGAAGGGACGTATCCGCTGCCCGAAGCGCAGCTCGACCGCTTCGTGCTCCAGCTTTCGATCGGGTATCCATCGCGGGACGAAGAGTGGGAGATCGTCGAGCGCCGTGTCGACAGGCGTGCCGACGAGATCGAGCTGGAGGCGCTCGTCGATGCACCGACGCTCGTCGAGATGCAGCGCGCGCTCGAGCACGTCCACGTCTCGGAGAGCGTCGGCCGCTACATGGTCGACATCGTCGCGGCCACGCGCGCCAGCGCACGCGTCCAAGTCGGCGCGAGTCCTCGCGGCACCCTTGCCCTCCTCAAGCTCGGGCGCGGCAAAGCGGCCCTCGCAGGACGTGACTTCGTCACTCCCGACGACGTCAAGGCCATCGCCGTCCCGGCGCTCGCGCACCGGCTGACGCTGAAGCCGGAGCTCTGGGTGCAGCGCATCCGTGGCGACGACGTCGTCGCCGAGGCGCTCGAGACCGTCCCCACACCGCCCGCGGAAGACCTCGCCCGCAGCGAGTGAGACGGATCGCGCAGCCGAAGCTCGGCGCCTACGCCGGGCTCGCCGCGGTCGGCCTGCTCTCTGCGCTCGCGTTCTCGCGCCCGGAGCTCGCCGCACTTGCCTCTGCGTTCGCCCTCGCATTGGTCGCGGGGCTCGCGCTCGGGCGAGAACCGAAGGTCGAGGTGGAGGCGATCGTCGACCGCGAGCGCGCGCTTACGGGGGAACAGGTCACGCTGCTGCTGGCGTTCGACGCCGACGAGGCGATCGATCGTCTGGAGGTGCACGTCGATCTGCCGGAAGGCCTCGAGCTCGCCGAGGGCGCCAGCCCGTTCGCGCTCGTCCTTCCCGCGGGCGTCCGGACGGTCGAGCTCCCGCTGCGGTGCGTGCGCTGGGGCGGCTACGCGCTCGGCGAGCTGTACCTGCGCGCTCGCGATCCTTCCGCTCTCTTCGCGTACGAGCGGCACATCCCCGCACAGGCGATGGTGCGGGTCTATCCCTGGTCCGAAGAGCTGCGCGAGATCGTCGCGCCGCTCGAGACGAAGCCGTTCGTCGGCAGCCAGGTCTCCCGCGCCCGCGGCGAAGGGATCGAGTTCGCGGAGCTGAGGGCATTCGTTCCCGGGGATCGCGTGCGCCGGATCAACTGGCGCGCAAGTGCCAGGCGAGGCGAGCTCTACGTCAACGAGTACCACCCCGAGCGGACCACCGATGTCGTGCTCTTTCTCGACACGTTCGTCGATGTCCGCCGCGAGGGCAGCGGGACGCTCGACCTCGCGGTCTCCGCCGCCTCCAACCTGGCCGCCGCGTATCTCGAGCGCAAAGACCGCGTCGGCCTGGTCGCGTTCGGTGGAGTCCTGAACTGGCTCATCCCGGAGACCGGGCTGAAGCAGCGATACAGGATCGTGGACGCGTTGATCGGGACCGAGGTAACGCTGAGCTACGCCTGGAAGGACGTCGACGTCATCCCGCGCAGGACATTGCCGCCCAAGGCACTCGTGCTCGCGATCTCACCGCTCCTCGATGAGCGGGCAGTCGCCGCACTGCTCGACCTGCGGGCCCGTGGTTTCGACGTCGGCGTCATCGAGATCTCCCCTGTCCCGTTCGCGCCGGCCGGACGCGAGGCCTCTGAACGGCTTGCGCACAGAATCTGGCGGATGCAGCGGGAGGAGCTTCGGGCGAGGTATCTGGAGCAAGGGGTCCCGGTCGTGGAGTGGCGCGCGGGCGATCCGCTGCTGACTGCGACGGAGGAGGTGGGGCGATTCCGGAGACGCGCCCACAGCGTGCGCGCCTAGCACTCGCCTGTGCCGCGCTGGTCGGCGGCGGCGCCGCGGCCGTGTGGCCTACCTTCGTAGGAGCCCGTGGCGCCGACGGCGTGCTGCTCGCGCTCGGGGCTGCCGGCTGGCTGCTGCTTGCAGTAGCCCTAGGTGCCCACCTTCCATCGCTCGTCGCGGCGGGGCTGGTGATCCTCGGCGCCGGCTACGCGGTGTCGCTCGGCGCGGACATCGACGGGCGTGCGCCGCTCTATGCCGGACTCCTCCTGCTCGTCGGAGAACTCGCGTACTGGGCGCTCGATCTGCGCGTGCCGATGGCGGCCGAGCCGGGGACTCTGCGCAGGCGTGCATTCGCGGCCGGCGTGACCCCGGTCCTTGGCGTCGTTCTGGCGGCCGTCATCCTCGCGCTGACTGCTGTCCCAGCCCTTGCCGGCAGCGTCGCATGGGAAGTCGTCGGCGTGCTCGCCGCTGCGGGCGCGCTCACGCTCGTCGTGCTCCTCGCGCGGCCGCGACGGTCCTAGGAGGGGTCGCTGTGTCTGAGACGAGCGTCGCTACAATGGCGCAGCTTCACGGCGCATTCGTCTAGTGGCCTAGGACACCGCCCTCTCACGGCGGCGGCACGGGTTCGAATCCCGTATGCGCCTTACCGGCACGCTTGGCTATGCAGGAACCGCTTGGTTACGCGGGTCAGGTGGGTCATGGGTGCCGCGAATGCTCAGGTGGTGCCCCCTCGGTGCGCCTCCTAAGCTGGCCGCCTGCTTCGCGGCCGCTTCTTTCACACAGCGGGATCCGACTGTTCAGATCGTCAACACGAAAGCGACGATGTCAGCAACGATGAAGAGAACGAGGGCGAGTGACCAGGTTAAGTGAACCGGCGGAATCAGGCGCCACGTGCCCGCCACCTCCTGTAGCCGCCGGTCGCGTTCGTGCCACCAGCCACGTCGTTCGAGCCGCTTCTTGGGCAAGTTGTCCGGTCGCGGGTCGGGTAGTCCGAGCTCGGCGCAGTAGTTACAGAGTTGATTCGCCTACGGCGGCGACGAAAGAATCCGTGCGACTTGTCTCCTCCATGCCCGCGGACATAGCATCGCGCCCTGCCTGAGCTGCGCCCCGGTGTATGGCATTGGCAATCGCCGCATCCCGCCTGGGACGAGGAGGAGTGGTGGCCCGAGCTCGTCTCGTCGTACGCGATCGAGGTCGGCGACGACTTCCTGTTGTTCGATCCGCTGTCGGTTCCCGACGAGCTGCGCGAGCGCGCGACCGCCGTCGT
>JBKOXM010000066.1:0-9152 GCA_046724925.1 Actinomycetota bacterium
TTCCCGAGGCGGCGCCGGAGGAAGAGGGCGGTCCGAGCTCGCCCAGCCAGCTGACGTTCCCCGCGCGGATCTACTACTGGCTCGTCGCACTGGCGGCAACGATCGCCGCTGGGCCGCACATCGTCAGGATCTCGAGCGAGACAGAGGACTGGCTCGTCTTCATCGTGCTCGCGATCGCAGCCTCGATCGCTCAGCTCTTCGTCGTTCGCAAGCCGAACAACCAGTCGTACCAGACCACGATCGTCTTCCTGATGGCCGCGGCGATCCTGTTGCCGGTCGAGCTCGTGGCGCTGGTCGGGATCGTCTACATCCCCGAGTGGCTGAAGAGCCGCAAGAGCTGGCGTGTCCAGACGTTCAACATCTACAACTCGACACTCGGCGCGCTCGCGGCCTGGGCGGTGTTCCGCGTCGTCAGCGACACCGCATTCGCAAGCACGGAAGTCACGTTCGCGGCGGCCGGCCTCGCCGCCTGCCTCACGCTGGTCTTCGTCAAGCATCTCGTCCTCGCGAACATGCTCAGGCTCGCATACGGGCTCTCGTTCCGCGCAATCGGGCTCTTCTCGTTCGAGAGCGTCTCGACCGACTTCGTCCTCACGGCCCTGGGAACGACACTGGCGGCTTTCTGGCAGATCAACCCGTGGCTGATCGGGTTCGCGGCGGCGCCTCTCCTGCTGATCCACCGCTCCCTGGCCGTTCCGGCGCTCCAGGAAGAGGCGCGCGTCGATCCGAAGACGGGCCTTTTCAACGCCCGCCACTTCGCCGCCACGCTGTCGGAGGAGCTGGGGCGCGCTACGCGCTTCGAGCGGCCGCTCAGCCTGATCATGGCCGACCTCGACCTCCTACGCGACATCAACAACACCTACGGCCACCTGGCCGGCGATGCAGTGCTGAAGGGGATCGCGGAGATCTTCCGGTCGCAGCTGCGGAACTACGACGTGCCCGCGCGCTTCGGCGGGGAGGAGTTCAGCATCCTCCTGCCGGAGACGGCCCCCGAGCAGGCGCTCGAGATCGGAGAGCGGATCCGCCGCGCGGTCGCCGAGGCCGAGTTCGAGGTCGAGACGTCCAGCGAGCCCATCCGTGCGACGGTCTCCATCGGCGTGGCGGGGTTTCCGACGAACGCGACCGACGCCAACGAGTTGATCCATCAGGCCGACCTCGCCGTCTACCGCGCGAAGCTTCAAGGCCGAAACCGTGTGCTCGGGGCGAGCTCGGAGCCGCTCTTGATCCCGACCGACCGGTCGGTGCGACTCATCGCCGTCCCGGAGGAAGGCGACCACGTCGTGCCTCTTCCGCCGCCTCCGGAGGCTGCTCCGCCCGAGGAACGACGGCAGCAGACCCGCCCGCGGCCGCACGCCCTGCACGGCCCACGCTTTCTCGCTCCGTCGCGAAAGCTCGGCCTGCTCGTCGCGCTCGTCACCGTCTTCGGCGCCGCGGCCGGGCTCCTGGGCATCGCGCTGGGCGGTAACACCGACGTCGTCGGCCTGCTGGCGATCCTCGTCCTCGTCGCGGTCGGCCAGGCGCTCGCGCTAGAGGTCGACAGTGGCTCGATCTCCGTCAGCGCGGTCGGCGCCCTTGCCGGCGCGGCCATCTTCGGGCCTCGTGCAGCACTCGCACTGGCCGTCACCACGGTCGTCGTGGAGTGGAGCGCGCGGCGCTCACCGCTGCATCACGAGCTCTTCAACATCGGCACGCTCACCCTTGCCTCCCTCGCCGCCGCCGGAACCTTCGCGCTCAGCCAGAACGAGGCGAAGGACGAGTGGTACCTCGCGGCGTTCGGCGCGGCAGCAGGAGCGGCCTACTTCGCGGTCAACATGGGGCTGCTCAGCCTCGCGGTGGCGCTGGAGGCCCGGGATCGCTGGCTGCGCGTCTTCCGCGAGCGCTTCGCGTGGCTGCTTCCGCACTACCTGGTGTACGGCTTCATCGGCGGCGTGATCGCGCTCGCCTACACGGCGGTAGGAGTCTCCGCATTCGCGGTCTTCGCCGTGCCGTTGCTGCTGATGCGCAAGACCCAGGAGGCGTACATCGCGCACACACAGCGGAGCGCGCAGAAGCTCCGTCAGGCCGCCGAGACGATTCAGACCCAGAACGTCTCGCTAGAGCAGGCGAACAGGCTGCTGAAGGAGCGCTCCACCGCCGCGATGGAGAGCCTCTCGGCAACCGTCGATGCGCGCGACTCCTACACGGCGGGCCATTCCCGGCGCGTCCAGCAGCTCGCGCTCGCGATCGGTCGCGAACTGGGCCTCTCGCAGGCGGAGCTCGAGGTTCTCGGTCACGCAGCCCTGTTCCATGACATCGGCAAGCTCGCGATTCCCGACGCCGTCCTGCTCAAGCCGTCCACGCTCACGAGCGACGAGTGGGCGTTGATGCAGCGTCACGCAGACGAGGGCGCCCGGATCATCGATCGCCTCGGCTTCCTCAACGACGCCGTGCCCGCGATCCGCCACCACCATGAGCGCTTCGACGGGACCGGGTATCCCGATCGCCTCAAAGGCGACGAGATCCCGCTCGGAGCCCGGATCATCCACGTCGCCGATGCGCTCGACTCGATGCTAACGACGCGTATCTACCGCGCCGCGCGCCCCGCGAACGAGGCGCTCGCCGAACTCAGCCGCGCGTCAGGAACGCAGTTTTGCCCCCGCTGCGTGGCCGCCCTGGAGCGGATCCTGCCGCTCGAGGACATCGTGGGGGAGATCCGGCGCATCGAGCCGGTCGCGGCTGCTTCCTAGAACAGTCTCGATAGCGTCCGTTCGGGTCGGCTTGCAAATCTGCCAGGACGCTCTATCGTAATTGGTATCGAGCGTTCCAGGCCCCATCGAGCGCTGAGAGCCATCGACCCGCAGCGCCTCGCTGCTTTTCAGGCCGGTCTGCGCCGGCGCTACTCCGACGAGGAGATCGTCGAACAGCTGCGCGGCTCGGCTGAGCGCCTGGGGCGCTCCCCGACCATGCGCGAGTTCGCCTCGGACCCGGAGACGATCGTACATCCGCAGACCGTGATCGAACGGTACGGGAGCTGGAACGCGGCCAAGCGTGCGGCGGGCCTACTGCCGCGCCGGTTCGCAACCCGTGAGGAGCTCCTCCAGGCGCTCAAAGACCTGGGCGCAGAGCTGGGGCGCACCCCGACGGCACGCGACCTCGAGGGACGACGCGGTTCGCTTCCGTCCAAGTCCCTCTACTGGCATACCTTCGGTTCGCTGACAACGGCCCTGCGAGAAGCAGGGTTCGACGTCCCAGTCGGCGAGGAGCGCCTGGAGCGGGCCCTCGAGCGCGGCGTCGAGCTCGCCCGCGAGCTGGGGCATTTGCCGAAGTTCGCCGACTGGGCAGCCGCGCGCAAACGTGACGACACGCTGCCGACCGAGTGGCAGGTCTACCGGATGATCGACACGGGCCGCGGCGCGTGGGCCGCATTTCAGTTCCTGGTTGCCGAGCGGCTGCGCGCGAGCGGGGTGGAGGTTGCGCCCGACGGCACGCTCTCTTAGCCGCTCGCGCTGAGTTCGCAGCGGCTCGACCGGTCGTTTCAGACGGGCGCGCTAGCCGCCGAAAGTCCAGGTCGCCTACGCGGTGGACTTTCGGCGGAACTCCAACGGATCCCAGGGGTTCATGGGTCTGCTTCCGGCGGAAAGTGCGCCGCGCAAGCGAGTCGCACTTTCCGCCGCGAGCGCGCCCTGATGTCGGCGTCGCAAGCAACGCCTCAGTGCGGAGCGGCTGCGCGAGAGCGGGGTGGAGGTGCGGCCCGACGGCAGGTTCGTTTAGCTACGCCGCGAGCGCGGCGAGGCGCTCGAGGCACGAGGCGCCTTCCTGCGGCGCGCGAACCGCAGGCAGCGGCTCCTCCTCGAAGCTCATGTCGGGCGTGAATCGCTCGGATGCGACGACGCGTCCGTCGTTCGCGGTGACCAGAGTGCCGACGAGAAGCTCCTGTTTGCGCAGTCGCGCGCCCGTGTAGCGCTCGACGAGCCCGAGCCCGAGTCGGGTCGAGGCGAAGAACAACTCCTGCTTACCGCGACCGAGCCAGAGCGGGCGTCCCATCCCGCGGGCGACGATCAGCTCGGGACGCTGCTCGTCCAGCCAGGCCGTCGCCATCGAGCCGTAGAGCTGTTCGAGCGCTTCGGCCGTCCGTCCACGCCGGCGCTCGGCCAGCGCGAAGATGATCTCGGAATCGACCGTCATCCCGTTCTCGGCCCGCCGGATCGCGTGGCGCGAGAAGAGCTCGTCGTCGTTCCGGATGATGCCGTTGTGGATTCCGACGACCGCACCGTGCCTGATCGGGTGGTTGTTGGCGGCGACGGTCGGGTGGCCCTTCGTGTAATCGCGCACGTGAATGAGCGCTTGCGTCGCGTCCCGGGGGATTCGGATCCGCTCGAGAAGGGCGCTCGCTCCGGAGCGCTGCTTGTGGACGGTTACGGGCCCGCCGCCGGAACGGAATGCGTATCCGACGGCATCTGCGCCACGCTCTGCGATCGCCGCAAGCAGAGCCTGCGCTGCCAGCGTCCGGTCGACACCGCTATTGGGGCTGAGGCTGTATCCGGCGATCCCGCACATACATGACGTGGGCGCAGAGATGGCGCCCACGAGCGTTCTAGACGTATCGGCGGACAGCTCGGTTAGGTCAAGAAAATGTGAGCGGATGGGGAGGGCAGAACTCCCTCGTTCGAGGTACAGCCGTCGAGGGGGCCGACCGATACCCCTTTGCGATGGAGCAGAACGCGCTCCCCGATCCTGGCGCCTTTGAAGATCCCGAGTCCGAGCCTCGCCTCGAGGTGCTTCCGCAACCCGCGGAGGCGGAGGAGGACGACGACACCCCCGATCTCGATCTGGAGGTCACGCAGACCCAGGATCCGCTGAAGCTCTACGTCCGTCAGATCGGCGACGGGCGCCTGCTGACACCGGGCGAGGAGCGCGAGTTGGCCCGGCTCAAGGACGAAGGCGACGAAGCTGCGAAGCGCAAGCTGATCGAGTCGAATCTTCGTCTCGTGATGTCGATCACTCGCAACTACACGAAGACGGGCGTCCCGCTGCTCGACTTGATTCAGGAGGGCAACCTGGGCCTGATCCGCGCGGTCGAGAAGTTCGACTACAAGCTCGGCTTCAAGCTCTCCACGTACGCAACCTGGTGGATCCGCCAGGCCGTGACGCGCGCGCTTGCCGACCAGGGCCGCACGATACGGCTCCCGGTCCACGTGGCCGACCAGGTACGCCGCCTGATGCGCACGCGCCGTCAGCTCGCCCAGAAGCTGAATCGTGAGCCCACTGAGGAGGAGATCGCACGCGAAGCCGGCCTCACGCCCGAGCGCACACGCGAGCTCTTCGAGCTGGTAGAGGATCCGGTCAGTCTCGAGACGCCCGTCGGCGACGGTGAAAGCCTCTACGGCGACCTGATCGAGGACACCAACTCAGTGCCTCCCGACGTGACCACTGCAGAGCGCCTCCGCCGCAAGGAGCTCGCCGACGCGCTGGAGCGGCTCAACCCGAGGATGCGCCTCGTGCTCACGCTTCGGTTCGGCCTTGACGGCGAGCCGCCCAAAACGCTCGAGGAGGTCGGAAACGGGCTCGGCATCACGCGCGAGCGCGTCCGGCAGCTCGAGTCACGCGCGCTTCGCGAGCTGCGCGCGGTCGCGCCGGACCTCGAGCTCTACCTGCGGTCGTAGTCTTCCGTTTAGAGGCCGCCGCGCTCGGTAGGCTCGAATAGTGAAGCAACGCGCGTTCGTCGACGTCCACACGCACATGGTGCCGTCCGGCGACGACGGGGTGCACACGGTGGAGGAGGGTAGGGCTCTCGTACGGCAGGCAGCCGAGCGCGGGACGGGCATCCTCTTTGCAACTCCTCACGTCTGGCCGCACTTGAAGCTGAGTCGTGAGCGGGAGCAACGCGTCCGCCAGGCCTACTCGGAGGTCGCGACAGGTTCGCCGATCGAGCTTCGGCTGGGATTCGAGCTCACTCCGATGCCGAGCCTGTTGGACGAGGATCCGCAACGCTACGTCCTCGCCGGGACGGCCTCGGTGCTGATCGAGGTGCCGTTTACCGGCTCCGCCAAGATTCTGTTCGCGGTCTGCGAGCACATCGAGTCCGCCGGGCTTCGACCTGTGATCGCGCATCCGGAACGAACGGAGGCCGGTCTCGAACGCCCCGCACTCGCGAGTGAGCTCGTCGAGCGCGGATGGCTCGTACAGGTGAACTCGACCTCGCTGCTCGGTCGTCACGGCCCGGAGTCGGCCGACCTCGCTTGGGCGCTGCTCGAGGGTGGAGAGGCGGCGCTCGTCGGATCGGACGGCCACCGCCAAGCGCGACCACCGTTTCTGGACGAGGCCTACGAGGCCGCCGTCGCGCGCCTCGGCGAGCACGCGCTTCGCTTCTTCGACGGAAGGGCCCTCGGGATCAGCGCCGCGCGGGCCGCGGCGTAGAGCTCAGCCGGCGACCGCCTGCATCTCGTGCAGGTTGGCGAGGTTCCTCAGTGAGTCGACTTCGATCTGGCGGACGCGCTCACGCGTCAGCCCGAGCATGCGGCCGATCTCCTCGAGCGTCCTCGGGTCCGAGCCGTCGAGCCCGTAGCGCAGAACCAACACGGCGCGCGCGCGCGTAGGCAGCGCATGCAGCGCCTGAGCGAGCGCCTCGCTCCTGAGCGAGACCTCGACCTCGTCCTCGGGCAGCGGACCTTCCCCGGCGACGAAGTCGCCGAAGACTGCATCCTCGTATTCCCCTACCGGCTGGTCGAGGCTCGTCGAGGCCCGTGCCGCGGCTCGCACCTCGTGCGCCTGCTGAACGGGGATGTTCGCCTCTTCGGCGATCTCTTCGAGGGAGGGCTCACGACCGAGCTCGGCCCAGAGCGTGCGCTCGGCTCGGCTCATCTTCTGAAGCCGTTCGACGATATGGACGGGCATGCGAATGGTCCTCGCCTTGTCCGCGAGCGCACGCGCGACTGCCTGGCGAATCCACCAGGTCGCGTAGGTGGAGAACTTGAAGCCTCGCCGCCAATCGAACTTCTCAACCGCGCGGATCAAGCCGAGCGTTCCTTCCTGGATCAGGTCGAGGAACGGCAGCCCCTGATTGCGGTAGTTCTTCGCGATCGAGACGACCAGCCGCAGGTTCGACTGGATCATTCGCTGCTTGGCGGCGTCGTCGCCCCGTTCGATCAGCTTCGCCAGCTCGACCTCTTGAGCGGCGGTGAGGAGCGGATGGCGGCCCGCCTCGCGCAGGAAGAGTTGCAGCGCGTCGGTCGTGGTCTCGTACGAGATCTGCTGGACGATGCTCGGCAGCGGCTCTTTCGGCTCTTCCTCGACGATGTCGATGCCGCGTGACTCGAGCTCTCGGCGCAGCGCCTCGACCTCGAGCGGCTGGAGCTCGTGCGGCTCGAGGACCTCGGCAAGCTCGACGTGCCGAATCGATCCGCTCGTTTCAGCCGCTTCGAGCAGCGGTCGGACGTCCTCGCTCGCGAGGAGGTTGTCGACAACCTCGAGCGCCATGCTCAGTTCGGCTTTCCTCCTAGGGGCCGATGCCAAACCCCGTCCGGCCGAATCATGCCTGCCCACCGCCGTCGACGCATCCCGGCGAAACGGCGGTACGCTCGCGCGTGCAGACCTTGATCGGAGCCTGGGCCAGGGCGCGGTCGTGGCCGCGCTGATGTTCATCGCCTACGGGACGACCTACGAGGCTCAGGCCCTGAGCGGCGGCGCGCGCTTCCCTGCGCTTACTCTTCGCCGTGATCAACGTGGCCGCGATCGCGTCGGCGGCACGATCGGCCATCTGTCGGAGCGCAGACGCGGCTGAACATGCGGTCTGGCCACTCCAGGCCCCGTCACTCCATGCCGTGCACGAGAACGTGCGTTATGTCAAGTTGGCACACGGATCGCCCACACACCCGGGCTC
Organism: Actinomycetota bacterium; assembly: GCA_046724925.1. Taxonomy (GTDB): domain Bacteria; phylum Actinomycetota; class Thermoleophilia; order Gaiellales; family Gaiellaceae; genus JBKOXM01. The sequence goes on from JBKOXM010000066.1 coordinate 7,859, forward strand.
CCCTCGGGGCTCAAAAGGTCGCCTCGCGCACCCCCGTGGCGATGAGAAGCAGCACGGCTGCGGCCAGCACCAATCGGTAGACGACGAACACCGAGTAGTCGTGGCGCCGCACGTAGCCGAGTAGGACCTTGATCGCGGCGAAGCCACTCACTGCCGCGGCGATCGTTCCGACGACGAACGGTCCCTCCCAGCCGGGCGGCAGGTTGCCGGGCAGGACATCCGTCACTCCCTTGAAGACGACCGCGCCGAGCGTGATCGGAACCAGGAGCAGAAAGGAGAAACGGGCGGCCGATTCGCGATCGAGACCAAGAAAGCGGCCGGCCGAGATCGTGATCCCCGAGCGTGAGACTCCGGGCATCAGCGCCGCGACCTGCGCGGCGCCGATCGCGACGCCGGTCTTCACGCTCAGGTCGGCGAGGCTTCGTCGCTCGGCGCAGCGGTCCGCCAGCCAGAGGACGACCGCGAAGACGGCCAGCAGGATTGCGATCTGCCACGGATCGCCCAGGTGGTCGACGATGAACGTCTCCCCCGCCGCACCGGCCAACGCCGCCGGAACGGTGGCAAGCGCAATTGCCCATGCAATTCGTTCGTCCGGGCTCGCGAGACGGCGGCCGCGGATGCTACGAACGAACGCGCCTATCAGTCGCGCGAGATCGGTTCGAAAGCTTGCGACAACCGCCACGAGCGTGCCGAGATGGAGTGCGACGTCGAAGGTCTGGTTGAACTCCTCGTGTTCGTCGAGAAACGTCCACTCGGCCAGCCACGGAACGAGGATCAGATGTCCGGACGAAGAGATCGGAAGCAGCTCTGTAAGCCCCTGGACGACGCCCAGAACGAGCGCCTGACGGTTGGACAGCGCACCCGGAGTCTCCCCCACGCGTGCCGCCGCGAGCGCGACTGCGACGACCGACGCCGCGCTCAGCCCGCCGATGACCGCCGCGCGGCGCACCGTGCAGATCCTATGGGCGTTGCCGGCTCGGGGCACCTCGGCGCAAGAGGGCCGCGGGGTTCGTTACCGCCCCTACGCGGCCGGAGGCCGCGAACATCCCTCGCCGTCGATTCGTCCACGCCACGCGGCTGACGGCGCCAACCAACCAATCGACGGCGCTAGCGTGCAGGCTTCCCTCGCGGGCAAAGCCCGCGTGAGAAGGCTCTGCGCGGGACCAATAAAATTCGCCGAGCCGGTTGCGCTTTCGTCCACCGCTCCTGTTGACTTTCCCCTTGCGGGTACAGTCTCCGGGAGCGGATTCGACCTACTCACGCTCCGTGCTCGGCGCAAGCGGCACACTAGGGA
>JBKOXM010000121.1:0-2944 GCA_046724925.1 Actinomycetota bacterium
GGTGTGTACTGCGGCCGCGGAGCATGGGTCGACCTAGGCCCGAACCTCAGGCGGGCGAAGATCGACATGAGCCAGTTCCCGAAGACGAGCAGGTACTACACCCAGTACAAGGGCAAGCGCTGTGCGCTCCCGTTGCTCGCCGACTCGACCGGGCTCTATTACAACAAGACGCTCTTCAAACAGGCTGGATTGACGCGTCCACCGAGGACGATGGCGGAGCTGACCGCCTACGCGAAGAAGCTGACCAAGCGGAACTCGGACGGTTCGCTGAAGGTCGTCGGTTTCAACCCGTACTTCGGTTTCTACGAGAACACGGCGGCGAACTACGCACCGCTTTTCGGCGCCAAGTGGATCGACTCCAAGGGCGATTCCAACCTCTCGAACGATCCCGCCTGGTCGAAGATGCTTCGCTGGCAGAAGAACCTCGTCGACTGGTACGGACAGAGCAAGCTGGTCAAGTTCAACGCCGGGGCCGGAGACGAGTTCTCCGCGTCCAACGCGTTCGAGATCGGAAAAGTGGCGATGAACATGGACGGCGAGTGGCGCGTCGCGTTCATCAAGGCCGAGCACCCAGAGCTGAAGTACGGGTCCGCGCCGATGCCGGTCGACGGCGCCAAGGCTGGGCTTTACGGCGCGGGCAACGTCAACGGCACGATCATCGGGATCCCGAAGGGATCGCCGCATCCGTTGCACGCCTGGCTGCTCGTCCGCTACCTGACCACGAACCCGACCGCTTTGGCGAAGTTCTCGAACGGGATCAGGAACGTCCCCTCGACCAAGGCGTCCGCGCGGTCGCCGGTGCTGAAGCCGGATCCGCGGTTTACGACCTTCATCAAGATCTTCAACAACCCGAAGTCGGCGACGGTACCGATTACAGCCGTAGGCGCCGCGTATCTCGAGCTGATCGACGCCTTCTTCCAGAAGTGGCAGGCCGGCCGTGTGAGCGACCTTCAGGGCGGCCTCAAGAACCTCGACAGTCAAATCGACGCCCAACGAGAGCAGGCTGAAGGGCCCGGGGCGCCGTGACGACAACGCCGGTCGCCGAGGCGCAGGTCGCCCCGGCAGCGCCGGCGATCGACCGCCGGCGAGCCAGGCGGAAAGCGGCGTGGCGGCGTCGCGGCCTCGTCCTGCTGCTGATGTCCCCCTGGCTCGTCGGCTTCACCGTCTTCATCGCGTATCCGCTGGTGATGACGGCGTACTACTCGTTCACGCACTACGACCTGTTGTCGCCGCCGCAGTGGGTTGGGCTGGCCAACTACCGCTACCTGTTCACGACCGACCAGCAGGTGTGGCCGGCGGTCTACAACTCGCTCTGGATGATGGCGGTCTCGGTTCCGTTGTCGGTGATGTTCGCCTTCGGGGTCGCGCTCATGCTCACCCGGGCGCGGCGCGGAGTCGGCGTCTTCCGCACGGTCTTCTATCTGCCCGCTCTCGCCCCGCCGGTCGCGGCCACGCTCGCGTTCGTCTACCTGCTCAACCCGGCCACAGGGCCGATCAACAGCGGACTCGAGAAGCTCGGGGTCGAAGGGCCGCTGTGGTTCCAATCACCGGACTGGTCGAAACCGTCGCTCGTGCTCCTCGCGCTGTGGGGAATCGGCAACACGATGGTGATCTTCCTCGCCGCGATCCTCGACGTTCCGAAGCATCTGTACGAGTCGGCTGAGCTCGACGGGGCAGGCCCGTTTCAGCGGCTGATCTGGGTCACGATCCCTTCGGTCAGCCCGGTGATCCTGTTCGCCGTCGTGCTCGGCGTGATCTACGGGCTCCAGTACTTCACGCAGGCGTACGTCGCCGCGGCCGTCGCCTCCGGCCAGGCCTCACAGGCTGGCGGCGAGGGCGCCGACCAGCTCGGCTACCCAGAGCAGTCGACGCTCTTCTTCCCGGTGCTCCTGTACCGGAACGGCTTCCGCTACTTCCAGATGGGCTACGCAGCCTCGATGGCGATGGTGCTGCTCGCCGTCGCCTTCGTCGTGACGGCGATCATCATCCGCAACTCGCGCCGCTGGGTGCACTACACCGGAGCGGTCCGATGAGCGCGGAGGCAGCACCTGTCGCGGCCGCAACCCTGACCCGGCGCAAGGCCCCGCGGGCTGTGCGACGACGCCGCTTCTTGATCGCCGTCGCGGAACACAGCTTGCTGATCGCGGCCGCCGTCGCCTTTCTCGCTCCGTTCGTCTTCATCACCCTGACCGCGCTGATGACGACGAACCAGGCGCTCTCGGCCCAGCTCTGGCCGAGCCCGTTTCATTGGAGCAACTTCACCGAGGTGTTCCACAAGGCGCCGATGTTCCGCTGGGCGTTGAACACCGCGATGTACGCGGGCCTCGCCACCCTGGGCGTGCTGGTCTCGAGCATCCCGGTCGCCTACGCCCTCTCGCGGCTGCGCTGGAAGGGGCGCGACACCGTTTTCATGCTCGTGCTCGTTGCGCTGATGCTCCCGCCGCAGGTGACGATCATCCCGCTCTACGTGATGTGGGCCAAGCTCGACCTCGTCGGCACGCTCTGGCCTCTGATCATCCCGGTCTGGCTCGGCGACGCCTTCTCGATCTTCCTGCTGCGTCAGTTCTTCCTGACGATCCCGGAGGAGTACCTCGACGCAGCGCGGGTGGACGGCTGCGGCGAGCTCCGGATCCTCACGACGGTCGTGCTGCGACTGGCCAAGCCTGCGATCGCCGCGGTGGCGCTCTTCTCGGTTCTCTACACGTTCAACGACTTCTTCCTGCCCCTGCTCTACGTGGGCGAGAACCGCGACAACTGGGTGTTGTCGATCGGCCTCTCCGAGTTCCGCACGCTGCACCAGGTGCAGTGGAACCTGACGATGGCTGCGACGCTGATCGTGATCGCGCCCGTGATCGTGCTCTTCTTCCTCGCCCAGCGCGCCTTCGTCTGTCTCTTATACACATCTGACGCTGCCGACGATTGTATCAGGGGGTAGTGCGCGGGG
>JBKOXM010000062.1:0-5245 GCA_046724925.1 Actinomycetota bacterium
GCGTAGCGAGGAAAGACTCACGTGTCTGTGACGTACGAGTGTCGGAGGTGGCCCGGCTTCCCAGCGGGCGGATCCGCCAGGTGCTCGGGGAGGGGAGACGGCGGGACCCGTTCGTATACTCGCCGGCGTGGAGCAGCGGGCCTGGCGCCGCCGGCTGGCGCGGTCGACGGCGATCTTCTCGCTCGCCACCGGCGTCTCCCGCATCCTCGGCCTCGTCCGCGAGATCGTCGCGCGCCGCTACTTCGGCGTCGACGGAGCCGGGATCAACGCCTTCACCGTCGCCTTCCAGGTTCCGAACCTCTTTCGCGCGCTTGCGGCCGACACGGCCTTACCCGCCGCGTTCGTCCCGGTTTTCAGCGAGTTGCTGGAGAAGGGCGAGCGAGCGCGTGCGTGGCGGGTCGCCTCGACGCTCTTCTGGCTCTTCCTCCTCGGACTGGGCGCTCTGACGGCGCTCATGATGCTGGCGGCGCCATTGGTGATTCGGCCCTTCGGCGTCCAGGACGAAGAGCTGGCGATCACCCTCTCGCGAATTCTCTTCCCGATCGTGCTCCTGCTCGGCATCTCCGGAATCGTCGTCGGGATCCTGAACAGCTACGAGCACTTCAGCGTCCCGGCCCTGACGCCGGTCTTCTGGAACCTCGCGATCATCGTCGGCCTCGTGATCGGCGTTCCCCGCGCGGACACCGAGACAAGCAAGCTCTACGTCTACGCGGGCTCGATCCTGGTCGGCACCGTGATCCAGGTTCTCCTGCCGCTGCCCTGGCTGCGCGGGCGGGACGACCGGCTGAGATTCGTGCTCGACTGGCGCGATCCGGCCGTCCGCCAGGTCTTCTTGCTGATGGGGCCCGTGACGCTCGGGATCGGACTGATCAACTTCAACGCGCTGATCGGCACCTTCTTCGCCTCGCGCTTCATCAACCCCAACGTCGCCCCCGCCGCAATCGACGCAGCCTTCCGGGTCTACATGCTCCCGCAGGGCATGTTTTCGATCGCCGTCGCGACCGTGCTCTTTCCTGTGATCTCACGCTTCGCGGCTCGAGGCGATCTCGACAGCTTTCGCCAGATGATCTCGACCGGGCTCGGCCAAATCGCGTTTCTGCTCGGGCCCGCCGCCGCAGCCTGTGCTGTCCTTGCCGAGCCGATGGTGCGCCTCCTCTACCAGCGAGGCGAGTTTGGACCACACGAGACGACTATCGTTGCCGGCGCGCTGGCCGCTTTTTCGCTTGGACTCGTCTTCAACGGGATGATGTTGATGCTCAACCGCGGCTTCTTCGGCCTGCAGGCGCCCTGGACTCCGACGGCGGTCGCGCTCGGGAACCTTCTCCTATCGACGATCCTGTTTTGGATTCTGTACCGCGTCGGGACGTGGGGGATTCCGCTCGGGATCTCGTTGGCGAACATCGCGGGCACAGCTGCCCTGCTCTGGCTGCTCCGAAGGCGGATCGGCCGGGTGGACTTCGGCCGGACCGGGCGGACTCTCATCCTCGTGACTGTCGCGTCCGGCGTGCTTGCGGCCGTTGCCTTCGGTGTCTGGTACCCACTCGACCGAGTCCTGGGCCGGAGCCTCGCGGCGCAGGTCGTATCGCTCGGTACCGCGCTTGCTGCGGGTCTCGGGGCGTACCTGATTTCCTGTCGTTTGCTGGGAGTTCGTGAGCTGAGGGCGTTGCTATCGTTGCGAGCCGGCCGGCGTTCCGCCTGATTTCGCATGCCCGAAAACACGATCCGCAACTTCTCGATCATCGCGCACATCGACCATGGCAAGTCGACACTCGCCGATCGCATCCTCGAGCTCACGCATGCAGTCCCCGACCGCGAGATGCGAGATCAGGTGCTCGACACGATGGAGCTCGAGCGCGAGCGCGGGATCACGATCAAGGCCCAGGCGGTTCGGGTCGACTGGAAGGGTCATCAGCTCAACCTGATCGATACGCCTGGACATGTGGACTTCACGTACGAGGTGTCCCGATCGCTCCAGGCGTGCGAGGGCGCGCTGCTGGTCGTAGACGCGGCGCAGGGCATCGAGGCGCAGACGCTCGCAAACGCGTACCTCGCGATTGAGAACGAGCTCGAGATCGTGCCGGTCGTGAACAAGATCGACTTGCCGCAGGCTGATCCGGAGGCGACTGCCGCGGAGCTTGCCGACCTCGTCGGAGATGAGCCGGGGCGCGTGCAGCGCATCTCGGCCAAGACCGGCGAGGGCGTGGAAGCAGTCCTGGATGCCATCGTCGAGCGCATCCCGCAGCCGGGAGGCGACTCCGGAGCGCCGGCTCGTGCGCTCGTCTTCGACTCGGCCTACGACCAGTACCGCGGTGTGGTCGCGTTCGTCCGCATGGTGGATGGTTCGTTCTCGCGCCGTGAGCCGCTGCGCGCGATGGGCGAGGGCACGCGCTTCGAGGCCGAGGAGCTCGGGTTCTTCTCGCCGACGATGACGCCCGTCGACACGCTGAGCAGCGGTGAGGTCGGGTACGTGATCACCGGCCTGAAGGACGTCTCGCGCTTGCGTGTCGGCGACACGCTCACCTCGGAGCGCAGCCCGGCCGGTGACCCGCTTCCCGGGTACAAGGCCGTCAAGCCGATGGTCTTCTCGGGTCTCTTTCCAACCGACTCGGACGACTACCCGGAGCTCCGCGACGCTCTCGAGCGGCTGAAGTTGAACGACGCGGCGCTCTTCTACGAGCCCGAGACGTCGCAGGCCTTGGGTTTCGGCTTCCGTTGCGGCTTCCTTGGCCTTCTGCACATGGAGATCGTGCGCGAACGGCTCGAGCGCGAGTTCGACCTCGATCTGCTCGTGACTGCGCCGACGGTCGCCTATATCGCCGAGACGCCGGCCGGTGAGCGGATCGAGGTTCACAACCCTGCCGACATGCCTCGCGAGGTCGAGCGCGTCGAGGAGCCGTACGTGCAGGCCTCGATCATCGTCCCGAAGGAATACGTCGGTGCCGTCATGGAGCTCAATACGGAGCGACGAGGGCGCTTCGGCCACATGGAGTACCTGTCGCCGGAGCGCGTTCATCTGACCTATGAGCTGCCACTCGGCGAGATCGTGCTCGACTACTACGACCAGCTGAAGTCGCGCACTCGGGGCTACGCCAGCTTCGATTACGACACGGCCGGTTTCCGCGAGGGAGATCTCGTGCGCGTGGACGTGCTCGTGGCCGGTGAAGCCGTCGATGCGCTCTCGCTGATCGTCCATCGCGACGCGGCGTACGCGCGCGGCAAGCTGCTCGTCGAACGGCTGCGCGAAGAGATTCCACGCCAGTTCTTCGACGTCGCCGTGCAGGCGGCGATCGGTGCACGCATCATCGCGCGGGAGACCATCAAGGCGCGCCGGAAGGACGTGCTCGCGAAGTGCTACGGGGGTGACGTCACCCGCAAGCGGAAGCTGCTCGAAAAGCAGAAGGCCGGGAAGAAGCGGATGAAGCAGGTCGGCGCGGTCGAGGTGCCCCAGGAGGCCTTTCTTGCCGTGCTCAACCTGGACGGGGAGCGACGGTGAGCGGCGACGTTCGTCACCTCTACGTCCATCTGCCGTTCTGCGCCCACCGCTGCGGCTACTGCGACTTCGTCACCGTCGTCGGACGCCGCGACCAGCACGCGGCCTACGTCGAGGGCATCCTGCGGGAGCTCGTGCTGGAACGAGGCGTGCTGGCGTCGAAGCTCGAGACGATCTTCTTAGGTGGCGGTACGCCGACCTTCACCGAAGCAACGAGCTTCGCTCGGCTTCTCGATGCGCTTCCCCCGGCCGAGGAAGTCACCGTCGAGGCGAACCCCGAGACCGTCACGCCCCAGGTGGCGGTGCAGCTTCGCGAGCACGGCGTGACTCGAGTCTCGGTTGGAGCCCAGACGTTCGAACGGGAACTGCTCGACGTGCTGGAGCGCCGTGCGGGTCCTGATGACGTCCGAAACGCCGTCTACGCTCTGCGTGATGTCGGATTTGACAACATCAACCTCGACCTTCTGTACGGGATTCCCGGTCAGAGCGCCGCCGCCCTGAGATCGGACCTCGACCTGGCGCTCGCGCTCCGGCCCGAGCACATCTCGTGCTACGAGCTGGAGGCGAAGCCCGGGACGCGCTTCACGCACAAACACGGACCGGAGCTGGCCCGCCAAGCCGAGGGCATGGAAACCTATTTCGAGCAGGTGGTCGACCGGCTGACGGCGGCCGGGTACCGGTGGTACGAAACCGCGAACTTCTGCGTGGCGCCCGAGCGCGACTCGGGTCGGGACCTACGGTCCCGGCACAACCTCGCGTACTGGCATGGCTGCGACTACTTGGGCCTGGGGATCGGCGCGGTCTCCACGGTGGACGGCGTACGACGCCGGAATGCTCCGCGACTGGCCGCATACCTCGCCGCGCTGGAGCATGGTGAGACCCCTCCGCGGGAGCTCGAGTCGATCGACGAAGGAACTCGGCTGCGGGAGCGCCTGATGCTCGGCCTGCGCCTCGACGAGCCGGTGCCGCTCGACGGCCTCAGCGATGCGTTCGACCAGGGGGCACTCGAGCGACTCGAGCAGCTCGGACTGGTCGAGCGGACGTTCCTGGGACCGACCGGCGACCAGGCCCTTTCGTTGACCCGGCGCGGGCGCTTCCTGGGCGGCGGAGTGACGGCCGACCTGCTGGCCTCTTGACGGAGCAGTGCGGTTGCGCTGAGGTCACGAGCTAAAATCCCTGCAAAGATGCCGAATACGCGCACGCAGCTAACTGACCGCCAGCGTGAGATCCTCCGGCTCGTCGTCGAGGAGTACGTCGGCTCGGGTCAGCCCGTTGGCTCGCGGCGGCTGCTCGAACGGTCGGCGCTCGGTGTCTCGCCGTCGACCGTGCGGAGCGAGTTCGCGGAGCTCGAGTCACTCGGACTTCTCACGCATCCCCACACGTCGGCGGGACGGGTCCCCACGGATGACGGTTACCGCTACTACGCGGAGCTGCTCCTCGAGCGACCAGACCAGCGGCCGAGTGAATTCCCGCTCGACCTCTCCGGTGTCCGGCGGGAAGTCGAGTCGGCGCTCCAAACGACCACGGAGATGCTCTCGCAGGTCACGCGTCTGCTCGCCCTGGTCTCGGCTCCGCCGCTCGAGACGAGCACCGTCCGCCACGTCGAGCTGCTTCAGCTACAGCCTCAGGTCGCGGTCGTCGTCGTCATCACCTCGACGGGCGGAGTGACGAAGCGAATCTTCGCGACCGGGGATCCGATCGACCCGGGGCTCACCAATTGGGCGCGGGAATACCTCAACGAGCGAGTGGCGGGAC
>JBKOXM010000085.1:0-8465 GCA_046724925.1 Actinomycetota bacterium
AGCACAACCCGTGGACGCCGCCGGGGCTCCGCGCCGGTGCACGCCGGCCGCACCGCAGCGGCCCGCACGGCCGGCCGCCTCGCGGTGGGCCACGCGGCGGTCGCCAGGTGCCCGCCCGCGTCGAGGCCCGGGGTTGAGCGCGAACCCCGCTCGCGCAGACGGGTATTCCGATCTGATCGCCGGCTTCCTCGCCACCTTCGCGATCTTCGCGAGCGCGATCGGCCTCGTCGTGAAGCCAGTGCTGCTCACGACTTTCGCGATCCTGTTGTCCGTGATCGCCGCCGGGATGAGCGAGCGGTATGCGCGCTTCGCCGGCTTCGCTCTGGCACTTGCGAGCACGTGCTTCGTGCTTGGGCTCTTCTTCGCGATCCTGACCGACAACCCGCTCTGGTAGCCCGCACAGGCAGGGCCGCGGGAACTTCCACCGAAAGTGCGACGCGTAGGCGAACCGCACCCTCGGTGGTAGAACTGAATCCGTGAACGAGCACGACGTCGACGGTCTGAACGAAGGCTATGCACAGGCCTTGCTCGAGGAGTACCTCGAGGACCCCGCGGGCGTACCGGAGGAGTGGCGCGAGCTCTTCGAGAGCGGGGATAGCGAGGTGGTCGCCACGCACCCCGGTGTGGCACGACTACTCGAGGCGCTTCGTGAGCGCGACGGCGACGGCGCCGCTCCCTCCGCGCCGGCCGAGCCCGCGCCGCCTCTAGACGATGCGCCCCCGGCGGCCGCGCCGGCCGCAGCCCCACCCGCGCCTCCCACAGCCGCCCCGCCGGCCGACGAGGAGCTTCTCGGTGGCGTCGCCGCGGCGATGGCGCTCGTCAAGGCATATCGCATGCACGGGCATCTGGCCGCGCGGCTCGACCCGCTCGCCTCCGAGCCCGTTGGCGACCCTGCCCTCGAACCCGAGCGGCTCCAGCCGCCCCTGACGCCTGAGCTCCAGGCTCGCATCCCCGCGCGCTATCTCCGTCTGTACGTGCCGGGAGAGACACTCGCCGACGCGCTTCCCGCTCTCCGCGATACGTACACGGGCACGAGCGCCTACGAGATCGAGCACATCTCCGATCACGAGGAGCGCGTCTGGTTGCGTCAGGCGATCGAGTCGGGGCGCTTCCGTACGCCGCTTTCGGCGGACGAGAAACAGAAGCTCCTGCGCCGCCTGACGGAGGTCGAAGGCCTCGAGCTCTACCTCCAGCGGGCTTTCCTCGGGCAAAAGCAGTTCTCGATCGAAGGCCTCGATGTGATGGTGCCGCTGCTCGACGAGGCAATCGAGCTCGCGGCCGAGGACGGCGCCCACCAGATGGTGCTCGGGATGGCGCACCGCGGGCGCCTCAACGTGCTCGCGCACGTGCTCGGCCGGCCGTACGAGTCGATCCTGGTGGAGTTCGAGGGCGAGCGCTCGATCGAGGCGGTGAGCGCCGACTTCGAAGGCGGCACGGGCGACGTCAAGTACCACCTCGGTGCCGAGTCGACACGGCACACACAGGCCGGCGACGTCCAGGTCACGCTCGCTGCCAATCCCAGCCACCTCGAGGCCGTCGACCCGGTCGTCGAGGGGATCATGCGCGCGGAGCAGACAGATCGCGGCGAGCCCACGGGGCCGGCCGATCCCACGGTGGGAGTGCCGGTCCTGATCCACGGTGACGCTTCGTTCCCGGCGCAAGGCGTCGTTGCCGAGACGCTCAACCTGAGCGGGCTCCGAGGCTACTCCACGGGCGGCACGATCCACGTGATCGCGAACAACCAGGTTGGCTTCACGACCGATCCCGGGGACGGCCGCTCGACCCGCTACTCCAGCGACCTCGCAAAGGGCTTCGACATTCCGATCGTCCACGTGAACGCGGACGATCCGGAGGCGGCGATCGCCGCGATCCGGCTCACGATGGCGTTCCGCAGCCGCTTTCGCCGCGACGTCGTCATCGATCTCGTCGGCTACCGCCGGCACGGCCACAACGAGCAGGACGAGCCGGCATACACGCAGCCGCTGATGGCGGAGCAGATCGCCAAGCATCCGCGTGTACGTCAGCTGTTCGCGCACGCGCTGGTGGAGGAGGGAGTGGTCAGGCCGGACGAGGTCGATGCGCTCGCTCAGGAAGTCCAGGCACAGATCCGCGCGGCGCACGAGCGGCTGAAGGAATCGATCGCGGGCTCCGAGCGCGCCGATCACCCCGAGCGGGAGCTTCCCGCCGGGGGTGCGGCGACGCTCGCGACCTCGGTCTCGGTCGACCGCCTGCGCAGGCTGAACGAGGAGCTTCTACGAGTTCCGGACGACTTCACAGTTCATCCGAAGCTCGCGCGGCAGCTCGAGCGACGGGTCGCGGCCCTCGACGAAGGAGGCATCGACTGGGGCCACGCGGAGGCGTTCGCGTTCGCGTCGCTGCTCGTGGAGGGGATCCCGGTGCGGTTGACGGGGCAGGACACGGAACGCGGCACGTTCTCCCATCGACACCTCGTCCTCCACGACGCGCGACACGGCGGCATCTACACGCCTATGCAGAACCTGTCCGACGCAGCCGCGTCCTTCGAGATCTTCAACTCACCGCTCTCCGAGGTCGCGGCGCTCGGCTTCGAGTACGGCTATGCGACGGCGGCACCGGAATCGCTCGTGCTCTGGGAAGCGCAGTTCGGCGACTTCGTCAACGGCGCACAGGTCGTCGTCGACCAATTCCTCGTCTCCGGGCTCGCGAAGTGGCGCCAGACGTCCCGCCTGACGCTGCTGCTACCCCACGGGTACGAGGGCAACGGCCCCGAGCATTCCAGCGCGCGCCTGGAACGGTTCCTCCAGCTCTCGGCGCAGGAGAACGTCCGCGTCGCCAACACCACGACCTCGGCGCAGTACTTCCACCTCCTTCGCCGTCAGGCACTCGACCCGGTCGCACGGCCCTTGATCGTGATGACACCGAAGGGCCTGCTCCGCCTGAAGGAATCGGCCGGAACGCTCGAGGACCTAGCGGAGGGCGCGTTCCAGCCCGTTCTCGACGATCCGGATGTCGACCGCGCCGGCGTGCGCCGGTTGGTCCTGGTCTCCGGGAAGGTGTACTACGACATCGTCGGCCACGAGGCGCACGCGAGCGCGGGCGAGATCGCGGTCGCCCGCCTCGAGCAGCTCTATCCTTTTCCGGTCAAGGAGGCGGCAGAGGTGATCGCCCGCTACCCGAATCTCGACGAGATCGTATGGGCGCAGGAGGAGCCGCAGAACATGGGCGCCTGGCGGGCGATCAGGCACCGGCTCGAGGAGGCTGCCGGCGAGGTTTCCGTTCGTTTCGTCGGTAGGCCGTGGCGGGCGAGTCCGAGCGAGGGCTATCCCACCGCGCACGCGCGCGAGCAGGACCGGATCGTGCGCGAAGTCCTCGAGCCGCTCGCGACTAGCGCGGCCGCTTCCTGATGCGTCTCTGCTGCTTCGCGAGCGCCTTGGCCACTTGAGGGCCGTACATTCGCGTGGTCTCGATCAGTTGGCGTTTGTAATACGGCGGCAGCCGGCGCCATATGTCGTACGCGGTGAGAGCGAGCCCAACCGGGCCGAGCCGACGGCCTAACACGCGCGCCACGTACTGATCATCCCTCGAACGGGGCTCGGCTAAACGCTCAGTCGTCGCCGCCGCCGTGATCCCGGCTGCGCTCGAAGCCGGAGATTCTGGCGAGCAGACCATGACGACGAGCCCGCTGGCGACAGCGGTTCTTCGCCAGGCTGCGAGCGGAAGCCGGACCGTGTTCGCGCGAGCCGACCTGCTGCCTGCGCTTGGCTGTGCCCGCAGCCGGTTTTCGTGCCGCCGGAACTGCGGGAGACGGCTCCTGGAGCGAGCCTGGGCGGTTCGTCAACGACGACGAGCGGGCGTGCGGCCGCACGGATACGACCTCGTCAGGCGCCCTGCGACGCGGGACGTACACGATCGGTGGTGCCGGGCCCTGCCTCCGAGCGGCGATCGCCAGCGAGTCGGACTGCGAACGCGCGACGAGTCCGGGCAAGGCCATGCAAACTGCGATCGCCATGGCCAGGACGACACCCGAGAGCGTGTATAGGACGGTTGCCCTCATGTTCCTCCCCCGTTCCGCCGAAATCACCCAAAAGAGGTATCGGAAAAGAGGGTCGGCGCCTTAAGGATCAACCGTTCATGGCCAGCTTCAAACTCAAGCTCGTCGGCTACTTTCTGCTCCTCTCTCTGCTCCCGTTGGTCGCGGCGTTCTGGGGCTTCAGCGCGGTAGCCAAGCGAAGCGAGGAGCGCCGTGTGGACGCCCGCGTCCAGGCCGGCCTGCGGGCGTCGCTCGCCGCGTACCAAGAGGAGCTCGACCAGGCCACGAGGGCGGCTCAGAGGCTCGCGAGCGACCCCAATTTCCAGTCCGCGCTCGCCCGTCACGACAGGGCCGGCGTCGCCCGCGCGCTCGAGGGCACGGAGGGGCTCAGGATCGTCGCGGAGGACGGGTTTCGGGTCGGGAGCGCGCAAACCCCTGCCGCCGAGCGCCAAGTGCTCGTCGTCGGGCCGCAGGGATCGCTCGGTCGTGTGATCGCATCGGTGCCGCTCGACGCCGAGCTGCTCCGCCGGCTGCGCATCCGCTCGGGTCTGCCGACAAGCGATCACGTCGTCCTGATCCAGGAGGGGCGGATCGTGGCGGGGCCCGGATACCTGCAGGGACCGATCGCGGCGACACCCGGCCGCACGACGACGATCTCGCTCGCCGGCGAGCGGTACCGCACCCTTGTCGCCGACACGATCGAGCGCAGACCGCCGACGACGATCGGTGTCGTCACCTCTCAGGCGGCGATCGACTCCGCCAGCAACTCGGCGCAGAAGCAGCTGCTCGCGGGTCTCGTCGGCGCGCTGGTGCTGATTGCGCTGGTCGCCTACCTCGAGGGCAGGTCGATCGTCGGCACCATCAGCGGCCTCGTGGACGCCGCGCACGCGATCGCGCGCGGCCGCCTCAGCCAGCGAGTTCCGGTGCGCGGCCGCGACGAGCTCGCGCGGCTCGGGCTGGCCTTCAACGACATGGCGGGCCAGCTCGAGGCCAGGCTCGCGGAGCTCGACGCCGAGCGCAGACGACTACGAGAGGCCACCACGCGCTTTGGCGAGGCGCTCGCCGCCACCCATGACGTCGACCTGCTCCTGCGCGTGATCGTCCAGACGGCCGTCGAGGCCTCGGGCGCCCAAGGCGGAATGCTCGTCGGCTCGGGAGGGCGCTCGGCGAAGGTCGGCAACCTTCAGGAGGGCCGCGAGCGACTCGATCTGGCCCTCGAGGCGGGTGGAGAGGATTTCGGGACGCTGACGCTATTCGGCGAGAGCTTCAGCGAGGCGGAGCGGATGAACGCGGCGTCCCTCGCGGCGCAGGCGGCTGTGGCTCTCGACAACGAACGGCTCCACCGCATCGTGGAGCGCCAGGCGCTCGTGGACGGCCTGACCGGTCTTGCCAACCGTCGTCAGTGCGAGGAGACGCTTGCGGCTGAGCTGACTCGCGCCGGACGCTTCGGCGACTCCCTCGCTCTCGTCGTCACCGACCTCGACGACTTCAAGGACGTGAACGACGCATACGGCCACGCGGTCGGGGATCTCGTGTTGCGCGACTTCGCCACGCTTCTCTCGGATTCGGTGCGTGAGATCGATACCGCATCTCGCTGGGGAGGCGAGGAGTTCGTGCTGCTGCTTCCGGGAACGGACGCACTCGGCGGCCGACGGCTGGCAGAGCGCATCCGGGCCGCGCTCCAGCGGCAGGTCGTGCTGAGCCCCGAGGGCGACCCGATTCGCATAACTGCGAGCTTCGGCGTCGCCGCCTTCCCCGACATTCGAGACGCGGAGGCGCTTTTCGATGCCGCTGACGACGCCCTCTATGCGGCCAAGCGGGCCGGAAAGAATCGTGTCGAAAGCGCGCCGAAGCCTGAAGGCGTCCACCTGACGGGATAACCTCAGGCGCGGATGGACCTCACAATCCCTAACGAAGTCGTTACAATCCGCCGCCGCTGCTGTCGTCTCCGGGGGAGGCCCTGTCTATGCCGGTAGAAACACCGTCGCTTTTCGCAAAAGTGATTCAAGACCACCTCGATCTGTGCGAGAAGAACGCCAAGCTCGAGGACGAGATGCCCCTGGGCGATTACAAGGCCCAGGATCCTTTCGACAACCATCCGCTGTTCAAGACCGAGGAGCAGGCGCGCATCGAGGAGACGATGGACGGTGAGGTCACGGCGCCTGAGCTCGTACCCGAGCACACACTCGCCTGGCCGGGTGAAGAGACGCTCGAGCATGCCAACGGCTCCGACGAGAGTCTCTGGGGCCGCTCGCGGGACTTCGACTGGGGCGACTGACGCGCCGCCGGAAAGTGCTGCGCGCTTTCCGCGAATAACCGGTTCGAACCCTAAGTTTGCGTTGGCCTCTTCGGGGTAGCCTCGATTCGACGAGCTCCTCGACAGAAAGGACATGATGCTGCGCTTGCTGAGACTTGCGGCCATCGGCGCCGCGCTGATGTACTTCTTCGATCCACGGGAAGGCGCGCGGAGACGCAGCATGGCCCGCGATCGCGCCTTGGCCTTCTTCCGCCGACGGGGGAGTGAGGCTGCGCGCGCTGGAAAGGCAGTGGCGGCCGAGACCTACGGCGCGAAGCAGAAGGTCGCGCATCGCACCGAAGAGCCGAAGGAGTTCGACGACGTGACGTTGGCGAACAAGGTTCGTAGCGAGATCTTCCGACCCGAGGGCTCCCCGAAGGGCGACGTCGACGTGAACGTCGAGGACGGCGTGGTCTACCTTCGCGGGCAGGTCCCCGAACAGGAGCTGATCGACGATCTCGTCGGTCGAGCGCGCAGCGTGCAAGGCGTTCAGGGCGTGGAGAGCCTGTTGCACGTGCCTGGCACCGAGGCGCCGGCCAAGGCGGAATAGATCGCGCGTCGCGCGCGCCTGCGGCGCGGGCGACGCGCTCGAGCCTGCGCACTCCGCGGCGGCGCGGAGCGCCACCGCCACGCTGCGCGACGGCTTCGTCGCTTGAGCCGGCGGTTACCCGCGGTGATAACCGGATCACTGACGGCTAGAGAAGCTTCGCGACCGTGCACAGATCGTCGACGAACGCTGCGAACTCCTTCTCCCGGTCGTCGGCCCTCAGGATCGCTAAGGCCCCGCTTGCGGCGCCGCCTTCAGGATGCGCGGCTTGCCCGCGCGTCCTGTCTGAAACGACCGGTCGACCCGTTGTGATTCAGCCGACGACCTAGAGGAGCTTCGCGACGACACGTAGGTCCGCGACGAACGCCGCGAACTCCTTCTCCCGGTCGTCCGCCCTCAGGATCGCCGACGGGTGGATGGTCGCGAGCACATGCTCCGCGAGCGGCGAGTCGACGGGCTCGCCGCGCTGCTTGGTGACGCGGAACTGACGGCCGAGCAGCGCCTGCGCGGCCGTCGCTCCGAGGCAGACCAGGATCCTGGGGCTGACGACCTCGAGCTCGGCGTCGAGCCACGGCCGGCAGGCCGCGATTTCGCCCCAGTTCGGCTTCGCGTGGATCCGCCGCTTCCCGCGCGCCGTCCACTTGAAGTGCTTCACGACGTTCGTGACGTAGGTCGTCGCGCGGTCGATTCCCGCTTCCGCCAGCGCCTTGTCGAACACGACGCCGGCAGGGCCCACGAAGGGCTTGCCTTGACGATCCTCCTGATCGCCAGGCTGCTCGCCGACGAACATGGTCTCCGCGTCGGGAGATCCCTCGCCGAAGACCGTCTGCGTGCCGGTTTGCCAGAGTGGGCAGGCATGACAGTCGGCTGCGGCTGCGCGCATGCTCGACAGCGTCAGGCGCTCCGGCAGGTAGGTGGCAGCTGTGCCCGATTCGGTGGCCACCGCTTCTGTATTGCAGGGGTTCGGCGAAGGCAAACGCCTACTCTCGGGCGATCCGGAATTCCGGCGCGGCGACGCCGCCACCTTCGGTCAAGAGGCCGAAATCGCAGAGGCCCCCGTCGCCCCGTGCCCGGACGCCAAAGGAAAGCGGGACATTCGCCGCCAATCTGAGTCGCTGAACAACACGCCCGCGCACGAAGAGCGCGATCCGACGTTCTTCGGGCGCCCAGAGCGTTCCGCTCAGCCTCGCACCGCGGCAGTGGTAGACGAGGACGCGCGCACGCGCTGCGATGATCCCGGTACGGGGATGCCGCCCCAGCGTCCGGCTCGAGAGCCGTAGCGGCGTGGGCGTCGCCCAAAGCCGCAAGGCGGCACTGGACACCCGTGCGAGCGGGGTGCCGACGGGATGGACATTTGCAGAGGCCACGACGTACTCCGCGCGAATCGGACGGCCGGTCGCGGACACAACTGTCCCGTCGGACCGGGGTCCGACGGACGTCTGCCGTACCGGGCCGGGAACCGTCGACGGGCCGAGGTCGAGCAGGCGCACGAGACGGTCGTTCCAGAACTGGTTCGCCCAGAAGGCGTTCCAGTGCGCCTCACCTGCGTAGAGGTATGTGACCGGCCCGCGTGCAGCCTCGTCGATCCACCGAGGATCGTCGCCGGTCAGGAC
>JBKOXM010000105.1:0-5069 GCA_046724925.1 Actinomycetota bacterium
GGCTAATCACCGCGGGGATCACGGCGGGGACGAATCGGCACACATCCGGCATAGATCCGGCTCAGATCTGGGGTCGCCGGCGGTACCCTCAACCCACCCCCCACCCTATGGGTGGGGGGTGGGTGAAACCGGGTTGGTGAGGCGTTGGCAGTGGCGTGAGAGGCGCGCGTCGGCCGCGGCCTGTCGGCTGGGTCCTAAGCGGCGGTGCCGGCCGGCCGGCGGTCGCCCACGATCTCGTAGCGGTCGACGGAGGTTCGGCGACCCTCCCACTTGTCCATCAGGTCGCCAAGCGCCTTCGGCATCTCCTCGTCGAAGATCCGCTCGGCGGCTTTCATGTTCTCCTCGGTGTCGAAGAAGCTGATTCCGATGAATTTGCCGGACGACTTGTCGACGAGCTCCATCGAGCCTTGCAAGCCCTCGATGCTTCTCAGGATCGGCTCCATGCGCTCGTCGGCCTCTTTCATCGTGCTCTCAGCCTGCTCGACGTTGACCCCTTCGAACTGTGCGACACGTGCGTACATCTAGTCCTCCTTCTTGCGATGACCCGCCCAGGCGACCCTACGACTGCGCGGCCCGAAGCACAACTAGGATCGTGCGGTGGGGGCAACGCGGATCTCGGCGTTCTGGCGCGCGCGCTTCGGTGTCGATGCTCCGCGGAAGATCATCTGCGTCGGCCTGAACTACCGCGACCACGCCGAGGAGCAGGGTGCGGAGCTGCCCGAGGAGCCACTCCTTTTCGGCAAGTTCGTCAACGCGTTGACGGATCCGGGCGATCCGATCGTGCTTCCACACGGAGCGACCCACGTCGACGCCGAGGCCGAGCTTGCGGTCGTGGTCGGCTCCGCCGCCCGACGAGTCCCCGAAGCCGACGCGCTTTCCGTGGTCGCCGGCTTTACGGCCGCAAACGACGTCACGGCGCGTAACTACCAACGCTCGGACGGCCAATGGTTGCGCGCGAAGAGCTTCGACACCTTCTGTCCGCTGCTGCCCGAGCTCGTCTCGGTGGACGAGCTCGCCGATGCGAACGGACTGCGCGTCCGCCAACGCCTGAACGGCGACGTGCTCCAGGACGGAACGACGAGCGATCTCATCTTCGGCGTCACTACGCTGGTCGCGCACACATCGACCGTCTTTACCCTCGAGCCCGGTGACGTGATCCTGACCGGCACGCCGGCAGGCGTTGGTGTCCATCGCGATCCGCCCGTCGCGCTCGCGCCGGGAGACACCGTCGAGGTCGAGATCGAGCGGATCGGTACGCTCTCCAACTCGGTCCAGGCCGAGGTCTAGTCACAGGTAAGGCTTTCCAAAGCGCGGGTAGGCGGGCCGACGAATCCGACGGGGGCGGAGGGCGCCGCAGCCACCGCCCCCGACCTTTGCGTCAGGTTCGCCCGGGTCGGCCCGTGTGGCGCGAGGCAGCGTCCTCGAGCTGGTCGGAGAGCGTGTTGAGCGTCTCTTTCGCGAGCGCGATCCGTGCCCAGCTCGCGGGGTCTCCGCGAGGCTCGCGCCACCTTCTCCGCGGAGGCAGCGGCGCGTCCTCGAGCGCCGGCGCTGGATGACCGATGTCGGTCCGGATCCGCTCGATCAGATCAGAGGCTTCGGCGCGCGTCTTCGGCCACTCCTGGTCCGTGAATGCGCAGAGAGCCGCCGCCAGCGCGTAGATCTGCCGCGCGGTCGGTGGTTTCCCTTCCCATGGGTTGGGTCTCCCTTCCCATGGGTTGGGTCTCCCTGGAGGGGCCATACCGGGAGTGAAGCGGATCGATTCTGGCGCGTTTGCGTCGAGCTGTGACGAGAGTGTGACTTTGCCGGCGCGCGCCTGCCCCGCAGTGCGCGGAGGTGCCGGCCTAGCTGATCCGCTCGACGCGCTCGACGAGGCTGCCCTCGGATTCGAGCGTCCGGATCGCTTCGGCGACCGCGCCGGCGAAATCGTGGCTGCCGTTGAACGCGCACTCGATCTCGCGCCGCTCGCCCGAGCGGACGACGTAACCCGGCAACTCACGTCGCGGCACGCGGTCGACGACGAGCAGGAGCCGATGCCCTGCTCCCTCCGGGGCAGCGACATGGCGCGGCTCTTCACCGAGCCGGCGGAAGATCGGCTGCAGCAGGACCAACAGGAAGTTGGCGATCGCCAGCACCGCAACGAGCTGGAACGATGCGCCTCCGGCGTCGAAGTCGAGTACGGCCGCGCTCAGGAGCAGCGCGAGCGCAAGCGCCAGGACCGTCGCAACCAGGACGAGCATCGACGCCGCGGTCGACTCGCCCGCGCGCCGGCGCGCTTGGAGCATGCAAATCTCGGCCAGCGCCGCCGCGAAGATGGTGAAGATGAGCGCCGGCTTCCACTCGGTCCCGATCTCCCACAGCATCGCGGCGATCAGCAGGAACGCCACCGCGTCGAGGGCGAGCGACAGCCATGCGATCCCCTGCCGACGTCTCTGATCGAGCAGGACACCGGCCGGCAAAGCGAGCAGGCTGAACCCGCCGATCAGCGCGGTCGTGCCGAGCACCCTGCCCGAGGTGCCGTCGAGGTCGCCGGTCAGCACGACCGCAATCCCGAGCAGCGCACTAGCCGAGAGTGCAGCGGCGATTCCGATCAGAATCGCGCGACGGAGGGTCGTCTGCATCTCTCTGACTGTAGGAACGGTTGACGACAGCGCAATAGCATCGCGCCGTGCGCCCACGCCCGCAACGGCTCGAACGGCTTCCGGATCAGTACTTCGGCGTCCTGCTCGCGCGCGTTGCCGGAGCTGCCGCAGCTGAGGGCGACCGGCTCGTCGACCTCGGCCGGGGGAACCCTGACGTCGGCCCTCCACCCCACGTCGTGGAAGCGCTTGCGCGCGCCGCGCGCGACGAGAGTGTGCACGGCTACGGACCGTTTCGCGGCCTGCCGGCGGCACGCGAGGCGATCGCGGCGCGCTACCGGGATGTCTACCGCGTCGAGCTCGACCCGCACACCGAGGTGGCCGTGCTCCCAGGAACGAAGACGGCGCTCGTCGAGCTCGCGCTCGTCCTGGCCGACCACGGCGACGCGATCCTCCTGCCCGATCCGGGCTATCCCGACTATCCGTCCGGAGTCGCCCTCGCCAACGCACGCCTGGTTCCGCTGCCGCTCGAGGCGGAGCGCGGTTGGGCGCCGCAGTTCGAAGCCGTCCCACGCGAGAACGTCGCTGCCGTCTATCTGAACTACCCGTCGAACCCGTGTGCGGTCGCAGTCCCGGACCACGCCTTCGAGCAGGCGGTCGCATTCGCGCAGGAGACCGGCGCCGCCGTCGTCCACGACTTCGCGTACGGCGACCTCGTCTACGACGGCCGCGAGCCGTGCAGCTTCCTCTCGACGCCGGGCGCCAAAGAGGTCGGGGTCGAGATGTTCTCGATGTCCAAGACCTACGGGATGGCCGGCTGGCGCCTCGGCTTCGTCCTCGGGAACGCAGAGATCGTCGAGCGGATCAACGTGTTGCAGGACCACACGCGCGTCGGGATCTTCGGCCCCCTGCAGGACGCGGCGATCGCAGCCCTGACCGGCCCGCAGGAGTCGGTGGACGAGCGCCGCGAGACCTACCAGCGCCGACGCAACCGCGTGCTGGACGCGCTCTCGGGAACGCGCGTGCCCGAGACCGACTGCGAGGGAACCTTCTTCGTCTGGATTGAGCTACCGGAGGGCGTCACCTTCGAGAGCCTGCTGACCGAACACCGCGTCGCAGTCGCCCCCGGCGAGGGCTTCGGGTCTCGGGGCGCGGGCTGGGCGCGCCTGTCACTCGCGCTCGCCGACGACGAGCTCGACCACGGGCTCGAGCGCCTCCGGCGCGCACTCGCCTAGTCGCCTGTCGACCGGACAACGCTTGTGACAACTTGTCACTTGCTCTCCCAGAGGTTCCAGAGACGGCCGTAACGCTCCCTTAGAGGCGCGAGGAGCGCAAACGATCCCGCTCGGCCGCGGCGCGGTACCGTCCCGATATGCCGACACGGCGCGCGTCCTGCTCGTGCGGGCAGCTCACGGTCCAGGTCGAGGGCGACCCTGTCAGGGTCTCGATCTGCCACTGCCTCGCCTGCCAGAGGCGCACAGGGAGCGTGTTTGGGATGCAGGCGCGCTGGCCCCGCGAGCAGGTGCGGATTGAGGGCGACGCGAGCGAGTACGTGCGGATCTCCGACGAGGGCGAGGAGCGCTCGTTCTTCTTCTGTCCGCGCTGCGGCGCGACCGTCTACTACTGGACCGACCCGGAGCGCATCGCGGTGCCGGTCGGCGCCTTCGCCGACCCGAACTTCCCCGCGCCGCGCGTCTCGGTGTGGGAGGACCGCATGCACCCGTGGGTCGGCCTGCCCGACGGGATCGAGCACATCGGCTGAGCTCCTCTTAGGTAGTCACGGACCTTTTCGACCGGGGGACCCCTTCCCCGGCGGGCAATCCATCCCCGGCACCCGGAGGGGCGATGCCCCGGTTATGCAGTTGCGGCTATCCCTACTTCAAGGCCGACGCGGCTAGTGACAACTTGTCACTTGCTTAACCAACCCCGCTGCGGGTAAGAGCCCGTCCATGCGCTGGAAGCGAGGTGTGGGGCGTGGGCAGATCGAGGATCGCCGCGGGATGGGCGGCGCGAGTACAGGCGGGCTGCCGATCCCGATCACCGGCGTCGGTGGCGGCGCGGGCCTGCTGATCCTCCTCGTCGTCCTGCTCCTGAACTCCGGCGTCTTGGGCGGCGGCGGGAACGGCACGGGCATCGATCCCGGTCCGGGTCTCGACCCGCTCCCGAGCGCGCCGCCGGCCGCGAGCGGCGAGCCGACGGCGGATCCCGATGCCAAGCTGGCCGACTTCGTCGCCTTCGTGACTGCCGACGTGCAGGACATGTGGTCGCAGCAGTTCGCCCAGGCCGGCCAGCGCTACGACCGCACCAAAACTGTGCTGTTCACGCGCGCGACGCAGACCCGTTGCGGCTTCGCCTCGTCCGACACCGGCCCGTTCTACTGTCCCGCCGACCGCAAGGTCTACATCGACCTCAGCTTCTTCCGCGAGCTGCGCAACCGGTTCGGGGCTCCAGGCGACTTCGCCCAGGCCTACGTGCTTGCGCACGAGTACGGAC
>JBKOXM010000053.1:0-5368 GCA_046724925.1 Actinomycetota bacterium
ATCCTCGTCGATCCGCTCTCGGTCTTCATGATGCTGATCGTCTCCGGCGTGGGGTCGCTGATCGTCGGCTACTCGATCGGCTACATGGATGCCGAGGCGGAGTACAGGCGCTACTTCGCCTACATGGCCCTCTTCGTGTTCTCGATGCTCCTGCTCGTCCAGGGCGGCAACTTCCTGATGCTCCTCTCCGGCTGGGGCCTCGTCGGCCTGGCGTCCTACCTGCTGATCGGGTTTCACCACGAGCGGCCGAGCGCAATCGCCGCCGCGAAGAAGGCGTTCATCATGAACGCGTTCGGCGACGCGACGATGGCTCTCGCCTTCTTCCTGATCTTCTGGGAGACGGGCTCTCTGGACTTCGCCGCCGGCTTCGGCCTCGGCGACCAATCGAGCGACACGATCGTCACGCTCGTCGCGCTCGGCCTCCTCGGCGGCGCCGTCGCCAAGTCGGCGCAGATTCCGCTCCAGACCTGGTTGCCGGATGCGATGGAGGGGCCGACGCCGGTCAGCGCCCTGATCCACGCCGCGACGATGGTGACGGCGGGCGTCTACATGCTCGTCCGCCTCAGCCCCATCTTCGAGGCCGCTCCGGAGGTCCAGAAGCTCGCTGCGGGGCTGGGAGCCGCGACGCTGCTCGTCGCCGGGCTGATCGCGCTCGTCCAGACCGACATCAAGCGGGTGATCGCGTACTCGACGATGTCGCAGATCGGCTACATGTTCGTCGGCGCCGGGCTCGCGGCCTACGGGAACGCGATGTTCCACCTGATGACACACGCCTTCTTCAAGGCGCTGCTCTTCCTCGCCGCCGGCATCGTGATCCACGCGCTCGCGGGCGAGCAGGACATGCGCAGGATGGGCGGCCTGCGCGACGCGTTGCCTCGCACCTATGTGGCGATGGTGATCGGCGCGCTTGCGCTTGCGGGCATCTTCCCGCTCTCCGGCTTCTGGTCGAAGGACTCCATCCTTGCCTCCGCACTCGCGGACGGAACGTACGGACGCGTCCTGTTCATTGCCGGACTGGCGGGCACGTTCCTGACGGGCCTCTACACGTTCCGGATGATCTTCCTCGTCTTCTGGGGAGAGCGCTCCGCGTTCGCGCGCGAGCATCTGCACAAGCCCGAACGCGGAGAGGGAGCGTTCTCGATGACCTCGACCGTCGCGGTGCTCGCGGTGCTATCGGTAATCGGGGGCTGGCTCCAGGTGGCGGGGATCTGGCACCCGCTCTCGGACTTCCTCGCTACGTCCGCCGAGCCGAAAGTCGAGCCCTCCGTGCTGCAGGACTGGGTGACGACCGTGATCGCGGTCGCGCTCGGTGCGCTCGGGATCTGGCTCGCATGGCTCGTGTACGTGAAGGGAACCGTCGCCGTCCCCACGGCCGCAATCGTCAGGCGCGCACTCGAGCACAAGCTCTACTTCGACGAGCTGTACGACCTCGTCTTCTACCGGCCGGCGGCCGCTACCGCGCGATTCCTCCACCGCTGGATCGAAGGTCCGATCGTGGGAGGCTCGATCTCCGGGATCGCCGTCAGCACGCGTGAGACAGCGTCGCGAGTCACCCAGGTGCAGACCGGCTATCTCCGGCTCTACGCGCTGTCGCTCGCAGGCGGCGTCGCCGTCCTGATGGTCGTCTACGTGGCGGTCAAATGACAACGCTACGCGTCTGGTTTGGTTGCGCGAACTCGCTCGGCTGTCCGAGGTTCGCGCTCAGCCGAAGGCTGGGGCGAGAGTAGATGGCTGGCGCGCTCGCCACGATCCTGATCTTCCTCCCAGTCGTGGGCGCGCTTCTCATCTGGCTGACGCCGATGCCGCGCTTCTGGATCGGATCGCTCGCACTGCTCGTGTCGCTGGTCGAGGTCGGCGTCTGGATCGCCGCGCTCGCCCGCTTCGACTTCGACGGAGGCATCCAGTTCGAGCAACGTGCCGAGTGGTTCGGCGATCTGGGCGTCTCCTACCACGTAGGTCTCTACGGCTTCTCGCTCTGGCTCGTCGGGCTGACAGCGGTCGCGACCGCCTGCGCGATCGCCTACGCGTACTGGGCCGGGCGGGACCGGCCGCGCGCGTACTACGGCCTGATGCTGTTCCTGCTGGGCGCAGTCGTCGGCGTCTTCTCGGCGCAGGACCTCCTGGTCTTCTACGCCTTCTTCGAGGCGATGTTGATACCGCTCTACGTGCTCGTCGGTGCCTGGGGCGGCCCGGGTCGGATGCGAGCGACGATCACGTTCGTCATCTACACGATGGCCGGATCGCTGCTGATGCTGGCAGCGATCATCGTCTTCGGCCTGACCGAAGGCTTCGACCTGGTCGAGTCCGGCACGAGCGGGAACGCGTGGCTCTTCCTCGGCTTCGCGGTCGCCTTCGCCGTCAAGGCGCCGCTGTTCCCTTTCCACGGCTGGCTCCCCGACGCGTACCGCGAGGCGCCTCCCGAAGTCGCGGCATTGCTCTCGGGCGTCGTCTCGAAGGCGGCCGCGTACGGGTTCCTGGCGATCGCGATCACGAAGTTCCCCGAGCCGGCCGACGATCTCCGGTGGCTCGTGCTCGGCCTCGCGGCCGCCGGCTTGGTGTACGGGTCGCTGCTCGCCTTCCGCGCACCTGACTTCCGAGGCGTCGTGGCGTACTCGAGCCTGGCCCAGATGAGCCTGATCACGCTGGGGGTATTCGCGGCCAACAACATCGGCCAGAGCGGAGCGGTCCTCCAGATGGTCAACCACGGGCTCCTGTCGACTGCGCTCTTCCTGCTCGCCGGTGGCATCGAGCGGCGCGCGGCTACCGGCGATTTCGATCGGCTCGGAGGTATGGCCCGCGGCCGCCCGGCGCTTGCAACGGTGCTGATGACGACCGGGATCCTCGCGCTCGCGGTCCCGGGTTCCTCCGCGTTCGCGGGCGAGTTTCTGGTCCTCCAGGGCGTCTTCCGCCAGGGTTGGGGATGGTCGGTCGTCGGTGCAACCGGGATCGTGCTGGCAGCGATGTACATGCTCCGCCTCATCTCCGCCGTGCTCCACCAGGAGCCCGGACCGGCCGTCACCGACGCCGCGCTCGACCTGCGTCCGGCGGAGCTCGGCTTCCTGGTTCCCCTCGTGGGTTGCCTGCTTGCGCTCTCGGCCTGGCCGGCGGCGATCACCGAGCGATCGCTCCCCTCAGGCGGAGCCTTCACTGCGTTCCCCACTCGAAGCGAGACGGCCGACCCGGCAGCAAGCGTCGAGATCGTGGTTGGGCCGGCCCACACCGTTCGAGCTGGCAGTTCGCCCAGGTCTGTTCCGCTCGTCGAGGACGCGACGATCACGGTGGAGGCGCCGTGATGCAGACGCCGTCCGTCGACTGGTTTGCGCTCTCGCCGGCGCTCGTCCTGCTCTGCGGGTCAGGGTTGGCGCTGCTCGGAGCGGTGATCCTCCCGCGCGAGATTCGCAAGCCGCTCGCCGCACTGCTCTGCGCGCTTGGATTCGCCGGCGCGCTGCTCGCCGCGGCGCTCGTCTACTGGAAGACGCCCGAGGGCCGCGACGTGATCGCGGACGCCGTTCGCCGCGACCGTTTCTGTGCCCTCGCCCAGATGATTATCGCCGGCGCCGGCTTCCTGACCGTCGGCATCGTCTACTCGGAGCGCACGCGCCAGGAGCACGTCGGCGAGTTCTACGCCTTGCTGGCCGCTGCAGGCGCGGGGATGGCCTTCTTCGTCCAATCCAACAACCTGATCACGTTGTTCCTCGGCCTGGAGTGGTTCTCGCTCACCCTCTACGTCCTCTGCGCAATCGAGTACGACCTCGTCGGCTCGCTCGAGGCCGGCCTCAAGTACCTCGTCGTCGGAGGATTCGGCTCAGCGGTGCTGCTCTTCGGATCCGCACTCGTCTACGGCGGGACGGGCGAGCTCGGCTTCGCCGACATCGCAACCGCGAGCCGGCCGCTGGGCCAGGACCCCTTGCTCCTGATCGGGTTGGCGATGGTGATCGCGGGTTTCGGCTTCAAGGCCTCCGCCGCGCCGTTTCACATGTGGACGCCCGACGTCTACGAGGGCTCGCCGACGCCGGTGACGGCGTTCATGTCGGCGGCGACCAAGACGGCAGCGCTCGCGGTGACGTTGCGCGTGCTTCTGACGGCCTTTCCGGAGCAGCGCGACCTCTGGACGTGGACGATCGCGGCGATCGCCGTCACATCGCTCGCCGTCGGAAACCTCGCCGCGCTCGTGCAGCGAAACGTGAAACGAATGCTTGCCTACTCCTCCATCTCGCACGCGGGTTTCATGCTGATCCCGATCGCGGCGGCGAACGAGCTCGGCGGGCGCGCCCTCCTCTACTACCTGATCCCCTACGGGGCGGCTTCGCTGGGCGCTTTCGCGGTGGTCGCGGCGCGCGAGCGGGAGCTGAACGCGCCCGTGACCCTCGACAACCTCAGCGGGTTCGGGTGGGAGCGCCCGTTCCTCGGCGCGGCGATGTGGGTCTTCATGCTCGCCTTCGCCGGCCTGCCGCTGACGGGCGGCTTCGTCGGAAAGTTCTACGCCTTCTCAGCTGCCTACGAGCGAGGCTGGACGTGGCTCGTGATCGTCGGCATCGCGGCGACCGCCCTGAGCCTCTACTACTACCTCGCGGTCATCCGCGCGATGTACATGCGGTCGGAGGCCGAGCTGCGGCTCGCTCCCGCAGGAGGCTCACCGCCGCGCGAGCTGCTCCTGCAGTCGTCGGTGGCCGGCTCGCTGGCGGTCGTCGTCGGCTCGTTCTTCGCCGTGCAGCCGTTGATCGACCTGGCGAAGAACGCAGCCGAGGCTCTTCCGTTCTAGGCGGCGCGCGCGCGGTCCCGCCGCTCGGGACGTCCTGGCCGGCTCCCGCGGGTGTCCGAGCTGGCCGGTCGAACCGGCTGGAGCTGCCAGGACAGCGACAGCAACCCTTGCATGGTGCAGACGGCGAGACAGGCGAGCAGCGCCGAGGTGCCGACGGGGGGAACGGAGCCACCCGAGCGAACGGCCGAGGCGATGAGCGCAAGCGTCAGCGCGAAGCCCGAGCAGGTCGCCTCCCAGCGCGCCAGCCGCACTCCGGCGGCGCTGCCCGCGAGCTCGACGAGGTTTCCGAACGTCTCGAGCGCGGCGATCGCAGTCGCAACGACGGCCGCCAGCAGCACGTAGTACGCGAGGCCGTGTGCGCCTGCCGCATCAGTGAGCGCCGTGACGAGCACGAGCCCGGCCGGAATGAGGCTCCGTCGCACGCCGACAGGTTCGCCCTCCGATCGGACGGTCCTCCGTTAACCTCGGCGTCGCAGAGCGGAGGGAAAGGAGGGGGATGGCCGCGGTTTCGTTTACCTGGCTTGGCCACGGCAGTTACCGGTTCGACAGCGCGAACGGCAAGCGCATCTACGTCGATCCGTGGCTCGACAACCCAAAGTGTCCGGA
>JBKOXM010000133.1:0-7095 GCA_046724925.1 Actinomycetota bacterium
CGAATCGCCATGACGCGGAAGATCAAGCGTGGCGGCAAGGTCTGGATCAACGTCTTTCCGGACAAGCCGGTCACGCAGAAGCCGGCGGAGACGCGCATGGGCTCGGGCAAGGGCTCGCCTGAACACTGGGTCGCGGTCGTCAAGCCGGGCCGCGTCATGTTTGAGCTGGCCGGCGTTTCCGAAGCGCTTGCTCGCGACGCGCTCCGGCTTGCCGGCGCGAAGTTGTCCGTCAAGACGAAGGTCGTGAAGAGAGAGGCTGATCTGTTTGAAGCCTAGGGAGCTACGGGACATGACAGACGAGGAGCTCGAGCACGCTTTGAGCGAGCGTCGCCAGGAGCTCTTCAACCTGCGTTTCCAGTCGGCGACCGGCGCGCTCGAGAACAGCGCGCGTCTGCGGCTGGCGAAGCGTGAGATCGCGCGCATCCTGACCGTCAGGAACGAGCGGGAAGCGAGCCTGGAGAGGCACTGATGCCGGACGAAGAGAAGCCAAGGAGAACGCGCAAGAAGGCCGATCAGGCCGCCGACGCCGAAGCGACTGCCGAGGAGAAGCCGAAGCGGGCCCGCAAGAAGGCCGCTGAGGCCGAGGCACCGGCCGAAGCCGAAGCCTCCGCGGAGAAGCCGAAGCGAACGCGGAAGAAGGCCGAACCGGCTCCTGAGCCGGTTGCGGAGGAGGCTGCCGCAGCCATGACAGCACCGCCCGTCGAGGTGACGGACGAGGCCGTCCCGGCGGAGCCGGAGGTTGAGGCGCCGGAACCTGAGCCGGAGGCCGAGCAGGTGGCCGAGGGCGAGCCGGTGGCAGAAGCCGGCGCAGAGGAGGAGGCTGCGGCCGACGAGATCGCAGCGGAGGCCGAGCCGACCGAGGCCGAAGCGCCGGCGGAGGCGGAGGAGGCGCCGGCGGCGGAGGCCGAGCCGGCCGAGATCGAGGCACCGGCGGAGGCGAAGGAAGTGCCGGCGGCGGAGGTCGAGCCCACGCCCGCGGAGGGAGAGTTGGCCGAGACGCCGGCTGCGGAGGGAGAAGCCGAGGAGCCTGCTGTGGAAGCTCCTCAGGAGGTGCGCCGGAAGAGGAAGCGGCTACCGCGTCCGCAGCGGCGTCAGCGGCCGAGGCCGCGCCGCGAGCGCCCCGCGGAGCGCAAGCAGCTGATTCGCGTGGCGAAGCCCGACGTCGAGCGCGGCCGCCGTCAGGAGCGGCGCGGCGTCGTCGTGTCGAGCGCGATGGACAAAACGATCGTCGTCAAGGTCGACACGCTCAAGGTGCACCCGCGCTACAAGAAGGTGATTCGCCGCTCGTCGAAGCTGCACGCCCACGACGAGCAGAACCAGGCGAACGTCGGCGACATCGTGCGGATCGTCGAGACGCGCCCGCTCTCGAAGACGAAGAACTGGCGTCTGGCCGAGGTGGTGGAAGCCGCCCGGTAATGGCGGACCAAGCATGATCCAGCAGGAATCCCGACTCAGAGTGGCCGACAACACCGGCGCCCGCGAGATCCTCTGCATCCGCGTCAAGGGCGGATCGCATCGCCGCTACGCGCGAGTTGGCGACGTGATCACGGCAACCGTCAAGACCGCGACGCCGCAGGGCGCGGTCAAGAAGGGCGAGGTCGTGGAGGCGGTCGTCGTGCGGACGCGCAAGCCGTTCCGGCGCGATGACGGCACGTCGATCGGCTTCGACGAGAACGCGGCGGTGCTGATCGACACGGGCCGGAACCCGCGCGGGACGCGCATCTTCGGTCCGGTCGCGCGCGAGCTGCGCGAGAAGAACTTCATGAAGATCGTCTCCCTCGCCCCGGAGGTCCTTTGAGATGCCCACGCTGAAAGTTCGCAAAGGCGATCTCGTGCAGGTGCTCAGAGGTAAGGACCGCGGCAAGCAGGGCCGCGTCCTCGAAGCGCGTCCACGAGAGCGCCGCGTGATCGTGGAGAACCTGAACGTGGTCAAGCGCCACACTCGTCCGCGCCCCGTGCG
Organism: Actinomycetota bacterium; assembly: GCA_046724925.1. Taxonomy (GTDB): domain Bacteria; phylum Actinomycetota; class Thermoleophilia; order Gaiellales; family Gaiellaceae; genus JBKOXM01. The sequence continues at coordinate 1,961 of JBKOXM010000133.1, forward strand.
CGATTCGAGCCGCATGGGTGGACCGCAGATCATCCCCGGCGGCGTCATCGAGAAGGCCGCTCCGCTCCCGGTTGCCAACGTGATGCTCGTGTGCCCGACCTGCAATCGGCCGACGCGAATCGGGATCGTAGAGAAGGACGTCAAAGGCGACAAGCGCCGCGTGCGCGTCTGCAAGCGCGCCGACTGCGGCCAGGAGATCGACAAGTGATGTGTGCGGCCCCCTTCCTCGTATCTCCCGCGCTCAGACCGCCTGCAAAGCGTCGCATCGCGGCGTCCTCGGTCACGCACGTATCCTCCGGATACGCACGCTCCCTGCGTCCTGGCGCTGCTCGCTTTTCGACGGCTGAGCACGAGATCTACTCGAAAGGTGACCGCTAGGCGATGGCAGGGAAGCGAACAGCACCGACGACGAACGACTACGTGCCGCGGCTCAAGGAAACGTACGAGCGCGACCTTCGGCCACGCCTGAAGGACGAGCTCGGCCTGCGCTCGCTCATGGAAGTGCCCAGCGTTCAGAAGATCACGCTCAACATGGGTGTCGGCGAGGCCAAGACCGACGCGAAGCTGCTCGAGTCCGCTGTCGAAGAGCTGACGACCATCGCGGGTCAGCGCGCCCAGGTTCGGCGCGCCCGCAAATCGATCGCCGGCTTCAAGGTTCGCGAAGGCATGCCGGTCGGTGCGCGCGTGACTCTGCGCGGCGCCCGCATGTACGAGTTCCTCGACCGGCTGATCGCGATCGCCCTGCCGCGGATTCGCGACTTCCGTGGTCTCTCGCCGCGGTCGTTCGACGGGCGCGGGAACTACTCGCTCGGCATTCGCGAGCAGATCATCTTTCCGGAGATCGACTACGACTCGATCGCGCAAGTGCGGGGGCTCGACGTGACCATCACGACGACTGCGCGCACGGACGCGGAGGCCGACGCGCTGCTGCGCGGGCTCGGCATGCCGCTTGCGACCGAGGACAGAAGGGAGCAGTAAGGGGTGGCCAAGAAGTCGTTGATCGTCAAGCAGCAGCGGCCCAAGCGGTTCCGCGTGCGCAACTACACACGCTGCAACCGCTGCGGCCGGCCGCGGGCGGTCTTCCGCAAGTTCGGGCTGTGTCGGATCTGCCTGCGCCAGTTGGCGCACGAGGGCGGCATCCCCGGAATGACCAAGTCATCCTGGTAGAGCCGTGAAAAATGCTGCGCAGTTTTCACGGGAGGAGTTAGTACATCGCTTCGCTCGTAGGAAGAGAAGAAATGCTCACTGATCCCATCGCCGACATGTTGTCCCGGATTCGCAACGCGAATCGGGCGCTGCACGAGACGACCGCCATGCCGACCTCGCGGATGAAAGAGGAGATCGCCCGCATCCTCAAGGAGGAGGGCTACATCCGCGACTTTCGCGTGGAGAAGGGCGAGAGCTACGACTCGCTCGTGATCGAGCTGAAGTTCGGGCGCAACCGCGAGCGCGCGCTGACGGATCTGAAGCGCGTCTCCAAGCCCGGCCGCCGCGTGTACGCTCGCAAGGACCGCCTGCCGCGCGTGCTCGGCGGCATGGGGGTCGCCATCCTGTCCACGTCGACCGGTCTCGTCACCGGACGAACCGCGCAGGAGCGTGGAATCGGTGGCGAAGTCGTCTGTTTTGTCTGGTGAAAATGTTGCGCATTTTCACCTAGCGGAGCCGTGAGATGAGTCGCATTGGAAGACAACCGATTGAAATCCCCGGCGGCGTGAACGTCTCGATCTCCCCTGGTCGCGTTCAGGTCAACGGGCCGCTCGGCGAGCTGACTCAGCAGGTTCCGGTGCGGATGCAGGTCAGCAAGGAAGACGAGCAGATTCTCGTCAAACGGCCGACCGAGCGCGGCGAGGATCGCGCGCTCCACGGCCTCACGCGCACCCTGATCGCAAACATGGTCGAGGGCGTCACGAAGGGCTTCGAGAAGCGACTCGAGATCCAGGGCGTCGGCTACCGCGCCGCGCTGCGCGGGGCTTCGCTCGAGTTGAGCGTCGGCTTCTCGCACACGGTCGTCAAGGACCCCCCGCAGGGGATCACGTTCGAGGTGCCCGCGCCGAACCAGATCGTGGTCAAGGGCGTCGACAAGCAGCAGGTCGGCGAGATCGCCGCCCAGATCCGCAAGGTGCGTCCGCCCGAGCCGTACAAGGGCAAGGGGATCCGCTACGAGGGCGAGTACGTCCGCCGCATGGTCGGCAAGCGCGCATAGTGGGCCACCCGGCGACATTCAGCAGCGCCTGGCCCGCGATCACGCGGCGCCAGACGCCACCCTCGTCTTTGCCAAGGCGTCCAGCCTTGGCCGCAGCCGAGGACGGCCTCTGTCTTGGTGCTCGCAAGCCAGGCATCCACCAATGCCACCGGGAGGCCCACTAATGGCGACCCTGACGAAGCCCCAGGCCAGAGCGCGCCGCCACAAGCGTGTGCGCGGGAAGGTCTTCGGCACCGGCGAACGGCCGCGCCTGGTCGTGTTTCGCTCGAACAGCGGAATCGAGGCGCAGTTGATCGACGACGTCGAAGCGAAGACGCTGGCGGCGGCAAGCTGGCTCCACCTGAAGAAGTCGTTCAAGGGGAACAAGACCGCGCAGGCGACGGAGGTCGGCAAGCTGCTGGCCGAGAACGCGAAGCAGGCAGGCGTCGAGCGCGCTGTCTTCGACCGCGGCGGCTACCTCTACCACGGACGCGTCAAAGCGCTCGCCGAAGCGGCGCGCGAGGGAGGACTGAAGATTTGAGCCAGACGGATTACCAGGAGACTCGCGAGCTCAAGGAGCGCGTGGTCGAGATCAACCGCGTCGCCAAGGTCCACCAGGGAGGACGCCGGTTCTCGTTCACCGCGCTTGTCGTGATCGGCGACGAGGTCGACCGTGTCGGCGTCGGCTACGGCAAGGCGCGGGAGGTCCCGCTCGCCATCACGAAGGCCGTCGACGACGCCAAGAAGAACCTCTTCACCGTCCCGAAGCACGGGACGACCATCACCCACGAGGTGATCGGCAGGTTCAGCGCGGCGCGCGTCTTGCTGCGCCCGGCCAGCGAGGGAACAGGCGTGATCGCCGGCGGCGGCGTCCGCGCGGTGCTCGAGCTTGCGGGCATTCGCGACATCCTCGCCAAGAGCCTCGGAACGACGAATCCGATCAACATGGCCCGCGCGACGGAGCAGGGATTGCGCTCGCTGCGGCGGCCCGAGGACGTCGCCAAGACCCGCGGCAAGACGATCGAGCAGATCCTCCCGATCAGCGACAAGCGCCTGGCGGAGGCCGCCGAGGCTGCTCAGCCTCCCGCCGAACCGGCCGTGACCGAGAGTGCAGATGGCGAAGCTGAAGATCACTCAGGTTCGTAGTCAGATCGGTCAGACCGAGCGCCACCGCGGCACGCTGAGGGCGCTCGGTCTGGGCAAGATCGGCCGCTCCGCCGAGCACGAGGAGACCCCGCAGCTCGCCGGTATGCTGAGGAAAGTCCGCCACCTCGTGAAGGTGGAGCAGACGTAGGGGCCCCAATGCCTGACGACCTGAACCTGTCCAACCTGAAGCCCGCTGCGCCGAGACGCGACCGCAAGCGCGTCGGCCGCGGACTGGGCTCAGGGAAGGGCCGATACTCGGGCCGTGGGATCAAGGGCCAGAAGGCCCGCGCCGGCTCGAACAAGATGCGGCCCGGCTTCGAGGGCGGCCAGAACCCGATCTACATGCGCGTCGGGAAGCAGCGGGGCGCGACGTCCAAGGACGCGATGCCGATCGGCCCCTTCCGCACGAAGACCGTCCCGGTCAACCTGAGCGCGCTCGAGCGGTTCGACGACGGCACAGAAGTCACGCTCGAGCGGCTCGTCGAGGCGGGGATCATCAAGAACACCAAGACGAGCGTGAAGATCCTCGGGGACGGCGAGCTCTCGAAGAAGCTCACGGTTGTAGCGCACCACTTCTCGGCTTCCGCGCGAGAGAAGATCGAGCAGGCAGGAGGAAGCTTCCAGTGGCTCGGGGGTGAGCCGCCGACGAAGCGGAAGCGCCGCCGCACGAAGAAGGCCGCGACCTCTACCTCCGCTCCTGAGGCCGCTCCTGAAGGCGAAGCGTCGGCCGAGGCGGAGGCCGTCGAAGACGCCGAACCGGCGGCAGAGGCCGCGAACGAGGATGCCTCCGAGGAGAGCGAGTAGGTGTTTTCCTGGCTGACGAACGCGTGGCGCGTACCGGAGCTGCGGCAGCGGGTCCTGTTCACGGCCATGATCCTGTCGATCTACCGGCTGGGCTCGTGGGTGCCCGCACCGGGTGTCAATTCCGATCAGATCGACCAGTACTTCTCGTCGGGCGGGCGAAGCGGAACTGTCCTCGGCCTGCTCAACCTGTTCTCAGGAGGCGCGCTCTCTCAGTTCGCCGTCTTCGCGCTCGGGATCATGCCCTACATCACGGCCTCGATCATCCTCCAGCTCCTGACGGTTGTAATCCCGAAGCTGGAGGCGCTCCAGAAGGAAGGCGAGGCTGGATTCGCAAGGATCAACCAGTACACGCGCTACCTGACCGTCGGCCTCGCGGCCGCGCAGGCGCTCGGCTACGCACTCCTGTTCCGCCGCAGTGGCGTCCTCGACGCGAACATGGGCCGCCTCGTCCTGATCGTCATGACCCTAACCGCGGGCACGACGCTCTTGATGTGGATGGGCGAGCTGATCACAAAGCGCGGCGTCGGCAACGGCATCTCGCTGTTGATCTTCGCCTCGATCCTCACCGCGCTCCCGATCGGGATTCAGGCCTGGTACAACGGCGGCCCGATGGAGAAGCTGTTCTTCCCACTGATCGCCTTCGGCGTCATCGTGGCCGTCGTGTTCGTGCAGGAGGGGCAGCGACGGATCCCGATTCAGTACGCGAAACGGATGGTCGGGCGGCGTCAGACCGCGGGCGGCTCGACGTACATGCCGCTGCGCGTGAACATGGCAGGCGTCATTCCGGTGATCTTTGCGGCCGCCATCATGGCCTTCCCGCCGACGATTGCGCAGTTCTTCCCGCAGACCCAGAACTTCATCAACAGCCACTTCCTACCCACGGACATCTGGTACCTGGCGCTCGAGGCGGGCCTGATCGTCATCTTCACGTACTTCTACACGGCGGTTCAGTTCAATCCGATCGACCAGGCAGACAACCTGCGGCGCCACGGCGGGTACATAC
>JBKOXM010000060.1:0-4761 GCA_046724925.1 Actinomycetota bacterium
GTGTATAAGAGACAGATCAGGCGCTTACTCGCGGAAGGTCGGATCGAGATCGATCCGTTCGACGAGTCGCTCGTACAGCCGTCGAGCGTCGACGTGCGGGTCGACCGCTATTTCCGCGTCTTCCACAACGCCCGCTACCCCTTCATCGACGTGCGCGAGCCACAGGACGATCTGACCGAGCTCGTCGAGATCGAGGAGGGAGAACGGCCTTTCATCCTGCATCCCGGCGAGTTCGTCCTCGGATCCACGCTCGAGCGGATCCGCCTGCCCGACGACCTCGTCGCGCGACTCGAAGGCAAGTCGAGCTTGGGCCGTTTGGGCCTCCTGATTCATTCGACGGCCGGCTTCATCGACCCGGGCTGGGACGGTCACGTGACGCTCGAGCTCTCCAACGTGGCCAACCTGCCGATCACGATCTACTACGGGATGCCGATCGGCCAGCTTTCGTTCGTCCAATTGAGCGAGCCGGCCGAAACGCCTTACGGAGCGGACGTGCTCGGCTCCAAGTACCAAGGCCAGCGTGGCCCGACCCCGAGCCGCTACTGGAAGAACTTTCAGCCGGAAGCCGACAGCGTCGAGGGAAAGGACGCCGAGGGGGCTGAGGCGACGGCACGGCTCGAGCACGAGCCTGCATGAACGTCCTCGTCACCGGTGGAACGGGCTTCGTCGGCTCGCACGTCGTGCCTGCGCTGCAAGGGGCCGACCACCGCGTGACGGTGCTCGCGCGACGACCGGACCGCGCCACCGGGGCCACCGAAGTCGTCCCGGGTGACATGACCGATGCCAACAGCCTCCGGCGCGCAGTCGACGGCGCCGATGCAGTGATCCATCTCGTCGCGATCCGTCAAGGCCGTCCGGAGGAGTTCGAACGGGTGATGACTCAGGGGACGCGCGACCTCGTGGGCGCTGCCAAGGACGCCGGCGTACGGCGCTTCGTCCTGATGAGCGCGCTCGGAACGACCGAAGAATCGCGGACTCTCGTCCCGTATTACGGGGCGAAATGGGAGATGGAGCAGGCCGTCAAGGCCTCGGGAATCGAGTACGTCATCTTCCGGCCGTGCTTCGCGTTCGCGCGTGACGGCGGGATCCTTCCGACCTTTCGCCGGGTTGCGAGGATCGCGCCGGTCACCCCGATCACCGGATCGGGCCGGCAGCGGATCCAGCCGATCTGGATCGACGACCTCGCCGACTATTTCGCTCGGTCGCTGGAAGTGGCACCGGCGAACCGCACCTTCGAGCTCGGCGGACCGGACATCGTGACCTGGAACGAGCTCTGGCAGCGGCTCAAGCAGGCGCTTGGCCTGCGGCGTCCGAGCATGCATGTGCCCATGGGGCTCCTCCGCGCGCAGGCGGTCGTCGTCGAGAAGTTGCCGGGCGACATCCCACTTACGCGCGACCTCTTGAAAATGCTCGAACACGGCGACAACGTCGTCTCGAACGACGAGGCCGTCCGAGAGTTCAAGCTGCCGCTCGTGCCGCTTGACGAACAGTTGGGGAGGGCCACGTGACCGAGCGGCTCGCACGGCTGTGCGCGGCGCATCCTCGCCGGACCCTCCTGGCTTGGGGCATGGTGTTCATCGCATCGATCGCCGCGATCATGTTCGTCCTCACGGGACTCACAACAGAGGCGGCGGGGACCAACGAACCGGAGTTCGAGCGGGCGGACGAACGCATGCTGGCCGCCTTCCCGCCGAGGCCCCAAAACATCGTGACCGACGTGATCATCGTCCATTCGGCCCGTTATTCGGTCGCCGACGATCGCTTCCGCGCCTTCGCGAACGAGCTGTACGGAACGTTGCGGGCGAGCCGCGCGATCGTGGGTGGACGCACCTACTTCCAGACGAACGACCCGTCGCTTGTTTCGCGCGACGGACACGCGACGATCGCCCCCGTCTTCATCGCGGACGACACCGACGCAGCCGAAGAAGTCATCGACGGCGTCCGGAACGCGGATATCGACCCGGACTTCGTCGTCGCGGTGACCGGGAATCAGATCCGTGACCACGATTCCAACCACCTCTCCGAGAGCGATCTCCGGAACGGCGAGCTCAGGTTCGGCGTCCCGGCGGCGCTGGTCGTGCTGCTCGCCGTCTTCGGGACCGTCGTCGCCGCACTCGTCCCGCTCCTGATGGCGATCGTCGCGATCGTCTTCGCGCTCGGCCTGATCGCACTGATCTCCCAGGTATTCGAACTGTCGATCTACGTCACGAACATGCTCTTCGGCATGGGTTTCGCGCTCGGGATCGACTACTCGCTCTTCATCATCTCGCGCTATCGAGAAGAGCGCGCACACGGCCGCGATCCCGACGCCGCGATCGGCGTCGCGGGCGCGACGGCGTCCCGCGCAGTGCTTTTCAGCGGGTCCGCGTTCGTCGTGGCGATGATCGGCCTGCTGATCGTCCCCTCGACGATCTTCCGCAGCCTCGCCGCCGGAGCGATCTTCGTCGGCATTACGTCTGTGATCGCGGCGCTGACGCTCCTGCCGGGGCTCCTCGGACTCATCCACGATCGCGTCGATGCGCTCCGCCTCCCCCTGATCGGACGCCGCTCGAGCAATTCCGAGAGCCGGTTCTGGGGTCGCGTCGTCGACGGCGTTCTCCGGCGGCCCGTGCTCAGCCTCGCCGTCTCGACCGCCCTGCTCCTGGCTCTGGCCCTGCCGGTCCTGGGCCTCAACGTCGGCAGCGCCGGCGTGAGCACACTGCCCGACGACCTGCCGTCGAAGCAGGGTTACCTGGCGCTCCAGCGTTACTTCCCCGCAAACACGCCGGATCCCGCTCACATCGTCGTCGAGAACGCATCTTCACCCGAGGTCACGCGGGCGCTCGGGCAGCTTCGTACCCGGCTGGCCGCGGACCGGCGGTTCGGAAGCGGCACCATCCGGCGGAGCGGCGACGTCGCGGATCTCGTGGCTCCCGTGCGGGGCGATCCTGCCGGCGACGAGGCGACGGGAGCGATCCGCGACCTTCGGGAACGCATCATCCCCGCGATCTTCCACGGAGAGGGAGATCCGCTCGTCGGAGGATCAGCGGCGGAGAACGTCGACTACATCGACGGTGTCACGAATCCCGCGCCGTTGGTGTTCGCCTTCGTGCTGGGACTGACGGCGATCCTGCTGACGGTTGCATTTCGGTCGATCGCAGTCGCGATCAGCGCCATCCTCCTCAATCTTCTTTCGGTCGGAGCCGCGTACGGGTTGCTCGTGCTGGTCTTCCAGCACGGGATCGGTGCGGATCTGCTCGGCTTCCGTCAGGTCGACATCATCGAGGCGTGGGTGCCCCTGTTCCTGTTCGCGGTGCTGTTCGGTCTCTCGATGGACTACCAGGTGTTCCTGCTCAGCCGCGTGCGGGAACGCTACGACCTGACGAAGGACACGCGTGAGGCGGTGCGGTGGGGTGTGGCGTCGACGGCCCGGATCATCACGGGCGCCGCGCTCATCATCGTCGCTGTCTTCCTCGGCTTCGCCATGGGCGACCTCGTGATGTTCCAGCAGATGGGGTTCGGCGTTGCCGTCTCGTTGCTGATCGACGCGACGATCATCCGCTCGGTTGTCCTCCCGAGCGTGATGGCGATCCTGGGTGACCGCAGCTGGTATTTGCCGCGGTGGCTGGAATGGATCCCCCACCTCGAGATCGAGGGACACCCGGCTCCGGCGCGCCCCACCTGAACGCGGCGGACGAGAAAAAAGATGGAGGCCGTTCCACCGCGGCGAAATCGCAGCCCGGAAAAATTGGAGGCCGCCTCTCGGCGGCCTCCAATCGGTTACCAGCGTTGAACTAGTAGAGGCGCTTCCGGCCGGCTCTCGAAGTCGGCGGCGCGTAGTCGCGAGTCCCCCACGCTGGCTAGGCGATTCCCCGTAGGTCCCGGGGACACGCCTCTACCCGCTGGTACCTCCACTGCCCGTACTTGAATCTGTCACGTCCGGACCACCTCCTTTCCGCGGTAGCCGCACTGTAGCGATTGATCCGGCCCTTGGCTTCCCCCTAAGGCACACGCGTGTGACTCGGGACCCACCTCCCTCCCGCTGCGTCGAGCCTAAGTCCAGAAGACGCGCGCGAGTGTCACGACGTGTGCCGAGTTTGTGCCAACGGCGTGATTGCTTACCGCATCGCCCTTCAGCGCAGGACAGTCGAAAGCTCGAGCCCTCGGTCCAGCGGAACCGTCACGCTCTCGAGCGTCTCGTCGGACTGCCGAGCCTTCGAATAGGCGGCGAGCGTCTCGGCGTGCGAGAGGACGTTGTCAGCGAGGATGACCGCCCCAGGCTCGACCTTGTCGCGCGCAAGCTGGAAGAGCCGCTCATAGTCGTCCTTCTCCGCATCGATGAAGACGACGTCGAACACGTCGTCCACCTGCTGGAGCGTCTCGAAGGCATCACCCTCGAGGAGCTCCGCCCACTCCTCGAGCCCGGCCTCGGCGATGTTCTGGCGCCAAGCCTCGCACTTGGCTGGATCGTTCTCGAGCGAGAGGACGCGTCCGGAGAAATGGCGCACACCGGCGGCCAGCCAGATCGTCGAGTAGCCGCGCGATGCACCGATCTCGAGCACGCCGCAATCCGATTGCGGCGCGACGAAGCCGAAAAGGAACTGACCAGTCGAACGCGCCACTTGGCGCGATCGCTCCGATGACGGTAACCCGGCCTCACGCTCGATCCGGTCCTCTTCCTCGAGCCGGGCAAGGACCACACGAACGTCGTCGTCCAGCACCGGCCCAGACTAGCTCCCGGCCGGAGCGGCCAACCGAGCTGGAGTGCACAGAGCCCAGCGC
>JBKOXM010000100.1:0-6571 GCA_046724925.1 Actinomycetota bacterium
AATCAACAACGGGATGGCGGTGCTGCTCAACCCGGGGACGAATGCGCTCAACAAGTACCTCTTCTGCCCGACGTCGGACACGGCGCCCGCGCTTCCGTGCTGGCGAACGAGCACCTACGAAGGCGGAACGGTCAACTGGACGGGCCAGCTGACGGTCGAGTCCGCGTCGGCCTACTGGAAGCTGACGTCCACCTCGACAGTCCGCAATGCGAACGGGTCACGGGCCGTCCAACGGACGCTGACTGCCCGGGCCCCGGTCTACCCGGCTCCCAGCCAGCCGCTGAACAGCCCGTCCTGGAACTACCTCTACTCCCGCGCGCTTGGTACGGGCCAGGCGTTCAACGGGTGCGACATGACGTTGACCAACCAGGTCGAAGTCACGTCGCCGCTGTATGTGAACGGAAATCTCTGCCTCGACAACAAGGCGCGCATCGCCGCGGGCGGCCTCTACGTTCGCGGATCGCTGAGCCAGAACTCCAGCCAGAACTACGTCGGTACATCCTCGGTGCGTCTCAACGACGCTCACATCGCCATGGGCTGCAAGTACTGGGGCCAAAACGCCCACACGCCTTGCGTCGGCGGCGATCCTCCGGCGGGGGACAAGGTTTGGGCCAACACGCTCGACACGAACGCCGGAGCCGTCCAACCCCCGAACGTACTCTGGAACGAGTGGTACCTCAACGCGAACCCTGGACCGTACTACCCGTGCAACACGCCCGCGCAGGGCGAAGCTCCAAACCCCACCTGGGCGTGGGATTCCCCGGTAGCCGCCGGCACGGCGAGCGATACGACGAAGCTCACCTACAAGAACAACAACGTCGGGCTCGTCAACCTCACGCCGACGACGTCGTACTCGTGCAAGACGTGGGCCGGGGAGCTGTCGTGGAACGCGTCGACCCACGTCCTAACGGTCAAAGGAACCATGTTCCTCGACGGGAGTGCGAAGGTCGAAAACGGCTTGACGAACTCGTACGTGGGGCAGGGTGTCATCTACCTGTCCGGAACCTTGCTGGTCAAGAACTCCAAGCTGTGCGGCAAGATCGATCCGTCCAACTCGGCCAACTGCACAACGACGGGGTGGGATCCGAACATCAACCTGATCACGTTCGTTGCCAACGGAAACGGTGCGAGCGGTTCTCCCGACAGCCAGGTGCCCGTGGGCGACGGCGTTAACGTCGTCAGCTCACACGTCCAGAGCGCGATCTACGCGACGAACGTCATCGAGGTGGGGACGACATCGCTCGTCGACGGGCCGCTTGACGGGAGCACGGTGATTCTCGGTCAGACGTCGAACTCATCCTTTCCGCCGTTCACGATCGTCCCATCGGGCATGCCTGGCAACGAGGCGATCTACGCGGTCGCCGGCCCGCCCGAGCTGTTCAGCGGCTAGGAACTAAGCATCCGGCGTCGAGACGCCGATACCGACTCCCGTGAACGCCCAAGCTGCCCTCTTTGCATTGGCGCCTGCGCTCGCACTCGGGAGCTTCGTGAACGTGGTCGCGGCGCGGATTCCGCTGAAGCGGTCGATCATCCGTCCCGGCTCGGCCTGCATGGCTTGCGGCGCTCAGATCACTTGGCGCGACAACATTCCTGTCTTCTCGTACCTGCTTCTGCGCGGTCGCTGCCGCTCGTGCGGAGGTTCTATCTCGCTGCTCTACCCAGCGGTGGAGCTCGCAACTGCGCTGCTCGTTGGCGCGTGCCTGCTTGCGTTCGGGCTCTCCGGCGGAGCGCTCGTCGCGGCGATCTTCTGCGTCGCGCTCGTCGCGATCACTGCGACCGACATCACGCATCGGATCGTGCCCAACCGGATCGTCCTACCGGCCGCTGCCGTGGTGCTCGTCCTGCACACCGTGATCGACCCGAGCCCGGAGTGGCTGATCGCCGCACTCGCCGCGTCAGCGTTCTTCTTCGTCGCCGCGGTCGCGTACCCGGCGGGCCTCGGGATGGGGGACGTCAAGCTCGCCCTGCTGATGGGCGCCGCGCTCGGTCGCACGGTCTCCGTGGCTCTGATGCTCGGGATGCTGCTCGCGATGCTCCCGAGCGTGATCATGCTTGCGCGTCACGGATCCAAGGCGCGCAAGATGGGGATCCCGTTCGCGCCTTTCCTGGCGGCAGGATCGGTCATCGCGCTCTTCGCCGGCGACAGGCTGCTCGACGCCTACCTCGCGACCCTGAGCTAGATCTCCGCGTAGCGCGACGTCCTGGCGATCGGCTTCGCCCGTCCTCAGCGATCAGAACTCAAGCCGCGGTGCCCCGCGGTCGATACCTCGTTCGAGGGATACGTCCATGAGTGAGTTCGACTCCCAGAAGCCTCCCCCGCTGCGGACCACGGGCTCCGGCGAGGGCACCCCGGCCACGCCGGAGAACCTGCTTGGCGGCGGCATGCCGATCAACACGTTCGCCGAGCTCTTGGCGGACCTGCTGGCCGCAACCGGACTCGTGCCGGCGGACAAGTTGGCGATGGTGCGTGGGCGGGCCGGCCAGGGCTCGCTCGCGCAGGCGCTTGTCGAGGAAGGCCTGGCGACGAGCGAGGGCATCGCGAGGATCCAGGCAGCGCGCCACCACCTGCCGCTCATCGACCTCGCCCTCACCGGTGTCGATCCGGAGGCCGCCAACTTGGTGCCGCTCCACGTGCTCGAGCGCGTCGTCGCGATTCCCTACGCAGCCGAGGATGGTGTCCTGCGGGTGGCCGTCGCCGACCCGACGAACATCCACGGGATCGACGAGCTACGGCTGGCCACGCGCGACACGGTCGAGATCGGCGTCGCCGCGCGGGAAGACATCCTGGCGGAGATCCGGCGCCTGGTGCGCGCGTCCGAAGCGTTCGGGGCACGCGCGGCGGTCGAAGAGGAGCTGGCGGCGGAAGAGTTGGAGGAGGAGGCCGACGACCTCGAGGTCGACGACGGCATCTCCGACGCGCCGCTCGTGCGGCTCGTCAACTCCGTGATCTTCCAGGCCGCCGAGGACGGGGCGAGCGACATCCATTTCGAGCCGCAGGAGGACGCGCTCGTCGTCCGGTTCCGTGTGGACGGCGTCCTGCAAGAGGTTCAGCGGATCCCCAAGCGGATGATGGCTGGGGTGATCACGCGCCTGAAGGTGCTCGCGAAGCTCGACATCGCCGAGCGCCGCAAGCCTCAGGACGGACGGATCTCGCTCAACGCAGCCGCCGCCGGCCGGATCCTCGACATCCGTGTTGCAACGCTGCCGACGGTCGAGGGCGAGTCGGTCACGATGCGGCTGCTCGACAAGTCGAAGAAAGCGCCGACGCTGGAAGAGCTCGGCCTCTCCGACGACATGCGCGCAGAGCTCGCCGAGATCGTGCAGCGTCCGACGGGGGCGTTGCTGGTGACCGGGCCGACGGGCTCGGGTAAGTCCACGACGCTGTATGCGGCCCTTGCCGCGATCAATCGCCCCGAGATCAACATCATCACCGTCGAGGATCCGGTCGAGTACCGCCTCGCCGGGGTCAAGCAGGTGCAGATCAATCAGCGCGCCGGGCTCACGTTCGCGGCCGCGCTGCGGTCGATCCTGCGTTCCGACCCGGACGTGGTGATGGTCGGCGAGATTCGCGACGGTGAGACCGCGAAGATCTCGATCGAGGCTGCGCTCACGGGCCACCTCGTCCTGTCGACGCTGCACACGAACGACGCTCCAAGCGCGCTCACGCGCTTGAACGAGATGGGTGTCGAGCCCTTCCTGACGGGTGCGGCGGTGTCCGCCGTGCTCGCGCAGCGGCTCGCGCGCAAGCTGTGCTCGCATTGCTGCGAGATGTATCAGCCGACCGCCGACGATCTGATCAAGGCGCGGATCGCGCCGGAGGTGGCAGCGGCTGCCGACGGCATGATCTTCTATCGCAAGCGCGGCTGCCCTCGATGCAACCAGAGCGGTTATCGCGGTCGAATCGGGATCTTTCAGCTCCTGACGATGAGCGAGAGCGTCGAGAGCCTCGCCGTCTCGAAAGCGACGCGTGAAGACATCGAGCGTGCGGCGATCGAGCAGGGCATGCGCACGCTGTGGGACGACGGGCTTGCGAAAGTCGCCGCCGGCCTGACCTCGATCGAAGAACTAACCCGCGTCACCGTCTAACCCGGACCAGTCCGGTGCCAGGCACCGGACATGTCCTTTGAATCAGAACTCGAACGATTCGAAGAGACACGGAAATCGCCCGGCGCGGGCTGCCAATCTGAGGACGTGGGACGTCCGCTTCGCGTTCGAGTCGAGAACGGGATCTACCACGTGACCTCGCGAGGAAATCGTCGCTCGACCATCTTCTTCGACGACTACGACCGGCGCGTCTTTCTTGGCCTTATTCAGCGTGTTCTCGACCGCGAGGCGTGGCAGCTCCTCTCCTACTGCCTGATGACCACACATTTCCACCTCCTCGCACGGACGCCTCGACCCAACATCAGTCAAGGAATGCATCGGCTGAACTCCCGTTACGCGCGGTGGTTCAACGACCGTCATGTAGAGACGGGCCACGTCTTCCAAGGGCGTTTTCACGCTGTGCTGGTCGAGAGCGAAGACCAGCTTCTTCGCTCATACCGGTACGTGGCGCTCAATCCGGTTCGAGCCGGCATCTGCGCTGCTCCACTGGACTGGCGTTGGAGCAGCTACAGCGCGCTTCAGCGCGGCTTGTCCAGGCCTCCGCGAATTGCGCGCACAGCGCTCGCCGAGTTGTTCGGTAATCCAGGCGGTCCGCGGATCTCGAGCGAAGACGCGTGAGCCCCTCGGCGGCCCTGAAGCGGCCGATTTGACCACGGCCGGTGCCTGGCACCGGTCCGGTCCCATGCGGTCGAGGCTCTACTGGGCCTGGATGTCGCAGCCGAGGTACATGAATGCCTCGACTGCTTCCGTCACGAACGCCGTCGCCTGCCGGGCGTCCGCGAACGCGTACGGCCCCGGCCGCGTGGCCGTCATCGCCCCCACCGCGTACACCTCCGCCTCCACCACGCACGAATTGCCGTAGTCGACCGCACGCAGGATCGCGACCGAGCGCCCATCTCGGCGCGCGTGGCGGACGAACAGCTCACGGCCGGCCGTTCCCGCCGCGGGGCTGCCCACGCCTGCGGTCGCCGCCTGGTCGCCGGGCAAGGATGACCCAGGAGGCCGTAGGCCGCCGCCGAGGTCGGCCGTACTCACGACGCTGCGTTCTGCGCGGCCTGCGCGACCGTCTCGCGGTCGGCGAAGCCGTCGATCCGAGTCGCGAGGTCACCGGGACGCTTGAAGACGAGCACGGCCGGCGCGCGCAGCACCACGCCCAGTTTCGTCATCAGCGGAGCTGCCGTCCGCGCATCGAAGACGTTGATCGCGACGAAGCCCGCACGCGCCAGCGCGGCGCCCTGCTTGGCCTCGGCGAACCCAATCGGATCCACCTTGCCCTCCGGCGTGTACAGGGCCACGACGACAGCGGCGTGGCGGCTGAGCGCAGCGGCGACGGCGCGGGGGAGCCCGTTCGGCGCCACCGCGTTCCGTGGCCTCGTTCCGCCCGAGGGAGACTGTCCCGATTTCTTCCCGGTCGACGTGGGCTGAGGCTTCGACACGCTCTTGGGGGCGGCGATGCGTGCATTGGCCTTCCTGGCGATCGCGATCACGCGACCCTGGGCGTCGAGCTGCACTCCGCCGACATCACTCGCGGCCGCTTCGCCGGCCGACGGTCCGAGGAACATCAGCCCGCCCACGACGCACAGCCCGGCCAACACTGCTACGAGCGCGAAAACCTTGACGGGACCAGACACCTTCAGCTCCACGGTTGACATATCGGCATATCCCGCCGCCGCCTTGACGCCCACGACCGCTTCTGCAGCGGGATCGCACGGCCTCGTTGCCGAAAACGAAGCGCGTTTTCGGCAAATGAAAAGGGCGCGGTTTCCCGCGCCCTTTTCGAATCGATCCTGCCCCGAAACTTACGGGCCGGTGCAGGCCGTCGTCGTGATCGCGCCGCCGGGGCCGCGCTTGAACCACGTCTTCGTGCCAACCGAGCTCTTCACACAGTACGAGACCGCGTCAGGCGTTCCGACGATCGTCAGGTTCGCCGTGTTGAGAGCGTTGTCGTACGCGGTCAGCTTCGGAACGGTCATGCCGGAGTAGCCCTTCGAGTTGTCGGCGTTGTACGCCTCGATCGCGGGCACCGCTGCGCGCACGTTCGCCTTCGCGGCCGAGTTGTTCGCCCGGTCGCGGAAGGAGAGGTACGACGGGATCGCGATAGCGAGCAGGATCCCGAGGATGATGATGACGACGAGGAGCTCGATGAGCGTGAAACCGCTTTCCTCACGAGCAACCCGCGTCCGCAGACGATTGATCATTCTGAACGTGCTCCCTTCCTGCGATGGTGGAGATACCTCGACGCGTCATCGGCCGGCTCGCCTTTCGTGGTGAGCCTCGAATGGGGGATGCCATCCCCCACGGTGGGCGAGGACCTCCCTTGCGAAAGCCGATTCAAGGAAGCCCGGAGCACTGCCGATAGCGCGTTCGAGGGACAGATGGCGGCCACCTACTCGATCGACACCCTGCTCGAGCGCACAGTGGCGCTCAAAGCCTCCGACCTGCACTTGAGCGTCGGAAGCCATCCAGC
>JBKOXM010000069.1:0-11288 GCA_046724925.1 Actinomycetota bacterium
TGCCGGTGCTGACCCTGAATCAGCTCCGGCTCGTGATGCGGATCGCCCACGCGTACGGCCAGCCGATGGACGTTCAGCGGCTTCCCGAGATCCTGGGCGTGATCGGTGGAGGGCTCGGGTTCCGCGCGCTCGCGCGCCAGCTGGTCGGAACCATCCCGCTCGCGGGATGGGCCGTGAAGGGGGGCGTCGCCTACGCCGGGACCCGCGCGATCGGCGAGGCGTCAAAGGTCTATTTCGACGCTCGCGCTCAGCTAGGGCCGGACGAGGGCGTCGCCCGATAAGAAGGCGCCTGGCGCGAGCTCGCCGGCAATCAGGCGGCGGCCGCCGGCCTGATCTTCGCGCGTCGAGCCCTGACCGCCCGCACCCGCTGCATGAGGCGGGCCCACGCCCACGGCTCCACTTCGCGATAGCGCAGCTCTGTCTGCCCGCGCGTCGCCTCCAGGTACTCGAACCAGGCGTCCGCTTCCTCGATCAAAAGCAGCTCATACGCCTCGTCGTTGGCGTCCACGGAATCCTCCTGGGTCGGATGGGCCGAAGGGTAGGACCGGCGCCGGACGACACTGCGGCGCCAGGTGCGGTGCGCGTCCTCGGGAGCGTGTTCCCAACGCCTCACGGCGCGACGCAGCGCTGTCTCGACTGAGGCCGCTGCTACCCTGAGTTGCAGATATGCGCAATTCGCGCTTGATCACAACGCAGCACGCGCGCCGCGCCGGAGCACAAGGCGCTGGCCGCGCTTGCGCCGAACAAGGAGTTTCCGTTTGCCACGTCTCTGGTTCCGACGACGCAGGCACGCGAGCGAGGAGCAACCGCCTCAAGTCATCGCGCCTGCACCTCAGCCCGACCAGCCCGTAACGCCGCCCGCCGAGGCGGCGAAAGAACAACCAACACCGAGAAAGCGCCGTCGCGGATCCCGCGGCGGTCGCGGGCGCAAGAAGCCCGCTGCCGCGCAAGCCCAGGCGCAGCCGACACAGGACGGTAAGCCAGGGGCCGAGCCCGCGGCGAAGCCGGCACCCAAGGAACAGCCGAAGCGAGAGCGCCGTCCGGCGCGCCGCCGCGAGCCCATCCGCCGGCCGCCGCTGCCTAAGGCGAAGCGTGAGCTGCTCGTCTCCGTGGATGTTGGCGAGCAGCGAGTAGCCGTGCTCGAGGACGACCGGATTGCCGAGGTCTACCTCGAGCGGCCGGAGCGCCGATCGATCGCCGGCAACATCTACCTCGGCACCGTCGACAACGTTCTGCCCGGGATGGAGGCCGCCTTCGTCGAGATCGGACTCGAGAAGAACGGCTTCCTCTACGTCGACGAGATCGTGGCCCCTGAGCTCGAGGGTAAGCGGCAAGGCCGCCGCATCCAGGACCTGATCCAGCGCGGCCAGGAGGTTCTCGTCCAGGCGGTCAAGGACCCGATGAAGACGAAGGGTGCGCGCCTGACGACAGAGATCTCGCTGCCGGGACGCTTCGTCGTGTTCGTCCCGACCGGCGAGGGCACAGGCGTATCGCGCAGGCTGGACGACGACGAGCGCGCCCGCCTGAAGGAGATCATCAAGAAGGTCACGCTGCCGGAGGGCGGCGTGATCGTGCGTACGGCGGCCGAAGGGGCGTCCGCCGAGGACATCGAACGCGACCTCGTCTTTCTCCAGCGGCTCTGGAAGACGATCCAGCAGCGCGCGAAGGAGGTGAAGCCGCCGGCGCTGGTCTACCAGGAGGCCGAGCTGCCGCTGCGCGTCACGCGCGATCTCTTCACCGACGACTTCGAGCGCGCGCTCGTCGACGACGACACCGCCTTCAAGCGCATCGTCGGTTACCTGAAGAAGACGTCGCCCCACATGGTCGAGCGAGTGGTGCGCTACAAGGACAAGCAGCCGCTTGGCGAGGCGTTAGGCCTGGACGCCGAGATTCGCTCGATGCTCTCACGGCGTGTCGACTTGCCCTCGGGTGGTTACCTCGTGTTCGACTACGCGGAGGCCTTCACCGTCATCGACGTGAACACCGGCCGCTACGTCGGCTCGCGCTCCAAGTCCTCGGGCGGACGGCTCGAGGACACGATCACGAAGAACAACCTCGAAGCGGTCAAGGAGGTCGTCCGCCAGCTGCGGCTGCGCGACATCGGCGGGATCATCGTCATCGACTTCATCGACATGGCGAACCCGAAGAACCGGGCCACGGTGGAGGAGGCGCTCCGGACCGAACTCGAGCGCGACCGGACGAAGACGTACGTCGTCGAGATCTCGCCGCTCGGCTTGGTCGAGATGACGCGACAGAACGTGACCGACGGCCCACGCGAGATCCTGACCAAGCGCTGTCCTACGTGTGACGGCGACGGGATCATCGTCTCCGAGACGACCATGGCGGTCGAGCTGGAACGCAGGCTGCGGTCGCTGGCCTCCGCCAAGCCGAGGATGCGCGCGTTCCAGGTCGAGGTGGCCGCGCGGCCTGGAAGCGTCCTGATCGGACCGGGCGCGTCGCGTCTGATGGAGATCGAGCGGCAGACCAGGCGACGCTTCTATCTCGAGCTGCGCGAAGGTGTCCACACCGATCACTTCGCCGTGCTGGCTGAAGGTGCGGCCGCCGAGCCGAAGGAAGCCAGACCGATCGACGAAGGCGCGGAGGTGGAGGTGAAGCCGGTCGAGGTCGGCCTGCACGACCCTGACGCCGGAATCGCGAAGCTCGACGGCTACGACGTCTCGGTCGCGAACGCCGCGAAGCTGGTCGGCAAGAAGGTCAAGGCGCGCGTGAACCGCGTACTCGGCGACACCGTCTTCGCCGTCCCCGTCGATGCAACCGCGATCGAGGCGCCGATCACTGCCGAAGCCCAGGCGGAGAAACCGACGCGCGGGCCACGAAAGGCAAAGGCTGTCGAAGCCCCGGCCGCGTCAGGCGCCACCGCCGAGGAGACCGAGAGCGAGGCGCCGATCACCGCCGAAGCCCAGGCGGAGAAACCGACGCGCGGGCCACGAAAGGCAAAAGCGGTCGAAGCTCCGAAGGAGTCAGGCGCGACCGCCGAGGAGGCGAAGACAAAGAAGCCGACACCGGCTCCACGCAAGCCCAAGACGGTGGTCGAGCGGGAGGAGGCGAAGCCGAAGCCCGAGGCTGAAGTGTCGGAGGCGGCGCCCGAGGGCGAGGCTGAGGCAAAGCCCAAGAAGCGCACGCGACGCGGAACGCGCGGCGGCCGAGGCCGGAAGCGAAAGACCGCCGTGGCCGCGACGGCAGCCAACGGAAAAGATGGCGTAGCGCAGCGCGACGGCGCGCCGAAGATCCACCTGCCCGATCCCGCCCTTGGCGCAGAGGCTGCTCTGCCTGCCGAGTCCTCCGAGCCTTCGAGTGACGGCGCTCCGCCCGCCGAGGGTGAGCGACCGAAGAAGCGCACGCGTCGCGGATCCCGCGGCGGTCGCCGCCGGCGCAAGACGGGTGCGACCGCCTCCAGCGCAGGCTCGACGGACGCAGCCTCGGGCGAGCCGCCCTCCAAGGCCTGAGCACGACCTTCGGCTACACTGCGCGAGCCGCGGGCCCGTGCCCGCGTTTCTACTGACATGGCCGAGTACGCGATCATCTCAGTCGGCGGCAAGCAATATGTCGTCCGGGAGGGCGAGCGGCTTTTCGTGGACCGGCTCTCGACGGCTGAAGGAAAGACGTTCCAGCCGGACGTGCTGCTGGTGGGCGGCAACGGCAAGACTTCGCTGTCCCCGCGGACGACCGTGACGGCCAAGGTCGTCGGCCACGTTCGCGGCGAGAAAATCCGGATCGGCAAATACCGTCCGAAGACCGGCTATCGTCGCCACACCGGTTTCCGCGCAGCGCTCTCGCAAATCGAGATCCAGTCGATCGGGGCGAAGAGCTCGAGCGCGAAGACGGCGAGCGCGGAGGAGAAGCCGAAGGCCGCGGCGAAACCCAAGACCCCCGCGAGGTCGAAGGCCACGACGACCAAGAAGCCCGCCGCCCGCAAGCCGGCGGCCCGAAAGACAACGGAGAACACGTAATGGCGCATAAAAAGGGACTCGGCTCGTCGCGGAACGGCCGCGACTCGAATCCGAAGATGCTTGGCGTGAAGATCGGCGACGGCCAGAACGTGAAGGCCGGAATGATCCTCGTCCGCCAGCGCGGCACGCGGTTCCGCCCGGGCGACGGTGCGGGCATCGGTCGCGACGACACGATCTTCGCCACGCGTGACGGCAAGGTCGCGTTTCGCGCGAGTGGCGAGCGTCGATTTATCTCGGTTCTCGGGGAGACCTAGACGCGGGTTGAGCGGTCGCCCGGCGAAGCCGGGCGACCGCTTGGGCGGCATCGCAAGCGACGCCTCGGGACGAGCGCCGCACCATCTCCGTCGTCCATTAGTCCAAGCGAGCCTCGTCTCGTCGAGTCGGCGCGACTTCCGGCATCCCCGGGCCGGATGGCACCGGAATTACGCTGAGGTCCGCATGTTCCACGACCGAGCGAAGATCCACGTTCAGGCCGGCCGCGGCGGCGACGGCGGGCTCTCCTTCCGCCGCGAGAAGTACGTGCCGAAGGGCGGGCCCGACGGCGGCGACGGCGGCGCCGGAGGCGACATCGTGCTCGTGGCCGATCCCGAACGGCGGGATCTCGGCTCGTTCCATCGCAATCAGCGTTTCAAGGCCGGACGCGGTGGACCGGGCCGCGGCGGCCAGCGCCACGGCGCCGCCGGGGAGGATGTCGAGCTTCCCGTTCCCGTCGGCACGCAGGTGTACGACGAGCACGGTCAGCTGGTCGCCGATCTGGCGACCGAGCACGCTCGAGCGGTCGTGGCGCGCGGCGGCGCGGGTGGACGCGGGAATCGCCGCTTCGCGACCGCCACCAGGCAGACGCCTCGCTACGCCGAGACAGGTCTGCCCGGCGAGGAAGCGACGCTCGAGCTTCGGCTGAAGCTGCTGGCGGACGCTGCGCTCGTCGGCCTACCGAACGCCGGCAAGTCATCGCTGATCGCGCGGATCTCGAATGCGCGTCCCAAGATCGCCGACTATCCGTTCACGACGTTGGCACCCGTGCTCGGAACCGTCGATGCGCCCGACGGCCGCCAGCTCACGATCGCCGACGTGCCCGGACTGATCGAAGGGGCCAGCGAGGGCGTGGGCTTAGGGCACGAGTTCCTTGCACATCTCGAGCGCGCGCGGCTGCTCGTGCACGTGATCGACGTGGCTGAGGGGGACCCTGATGAGCGTTTCGCTGTGATCGACCGCGAGCTCGCCGAGTACGGAGCGGAACTCGACGAGCGTCCTCAAGTCGTCGTCCTGAACAAGATCGACCTGCTGCCGGAACCGCCTTCCATGCAGGTCGCGGATCCACGCTTGCTACGCGTGTTTGCCGTTTCCTGCGCCACCGGCGCGGGGATCGAGGAGGTCAAGCGCGCGCTCTTCGAGCTGTGCCCCGCCGCTCCGATGCCGCCGACGGCCGACGAGCCTGAGCTGGCGGACTTCCTCGTCTATCGGCCGAGTCCCAAGACTCGGCCGGCGTACCGCATCCTGCGAACCGATCGCGGCTTTCGCGTGGCCGGTAAGCCGCCCCAGGACGAGGAGGAGCTCGAGTCGGCACTGCGCGCCGCCGGGGCGAAGCCCGGCGACGAGATCGAAGTCGCCGGCGAGGTCATGGAGCTCTCGTGAGCCGGCCGTGACCGGGATCTTCGGCGGCGTGTTCGATCCGCCGCACGTCGGCCACGTCGAGCTCGCTCGCGCTGCGCTCGATCGCCTCGGCCTCGATCGCCTGCTGGTGCTGGTCGCAACCAGCCCGGGTCACAAGCGGGTTGAGGCGGACGGGGAGACGCGGCTCCGACTCGCTCAGGCTGCCTTCGAAGGTCTCCCGCGAACCGCGATCGAGCTCGACGAGCATCCCTTCACGATCGATTCGCTCCGCGAGCGGCGGCCCCAGGACGCGATCTTCCTGATCGGCGCCGACGAGTACGCGGCTTTCGACACGTGGAAGGAGCCCGAGGAGATCCTGAAGCTCGTGCGGCTCGGTGTTGCAACCCGCTCGGGCTACGACCCGACCCCGGCTTCGGACGACCGCATCGTTCCGCTCGAGATCGACTCGCCGCCGGTTTCCTCCAGCGACATTCGTACCCGCGTGGGGCGGGGAGAGTCGATCGAGGGGCTCGTGCCGCCGGCGGTGGCGGAGTTGATCGAGGCCCTGGGCCTCTATCGCTAAACTGGCCGCGTTCCCGACAAGGATTCGAACAAGCTCTGATACCGCCTGAACTCGCCCGCCGCATCGCCGAGCTCGCTCAGTCGAAGCTGGCAGAGGACGTCGTGATCCTCGACATGCGGCCGGTGTGCACGTACACCGATTTCTTCGTCGTCTGCACAGGTCGCAACCCGCGGCAGACCAAGGCGATCTTCGACGAGGTCTACGACCGGCTGAAACACGACGGCGAGCGCACGCTTCCGCGATCGGTCGAAGGCGAGCGTGAGTCGACCTGGATCGTGGCCGACTACCTCGACGTCGTCTTGCACGTCTTCACGCCTGAGTCGCGCGCGTTTTACAGGCTGGACGAGCTCTGGTCCGACGTGCCGACCGAGCGCGTCGAAGCCGCCGTCGTCTGAGCGGCCGCCTCGAAGCCTGTCGGCGTAGGGGTGGCGCCGCGGCGCTCGATCCGCCTCACCGCCGGAAGCGTCATCACCGCCGCGCCGATCGTGACGTGCATCGCGGCGAACGTCCAGAGGACTTCCATGACGCCGAAGGCTGCTGCGAGGGGACCTACGATCGCGAATCCGAGCGGCTGGAAGCCGACGCTCGCCAGCCAGTCGTACGCGCTCACGCGCGCCAGCGCCTCCTCGGGCACCTGCTCCTGCATCGTCGTCACGAAGAGCGTGTTGAAGAGCGTCAGCGAGCCGCCTGCTAGGAACGCGCCGGCCGAGATCGCCGCTGTCGGCGCTGGAATCGCGAGCAGGGCGATCGGGAGCGAAAAGATCGAGACGGCGGCACAGGCGAGGATCAGCGGGCGCCGAACCTTCACGATCAGCGCTACGAGTTCTCCCGCGACGGCGCCGATGCCGAAGCCCGTCACAATCGCCGCCCATGACGCGGCGCCTGACAGCTCGCGCTCGGCCACGAGCGGTCCGAGGACGAGGAATGCCGCCACGACGGTTGCGTTGGCGATGATCGCCCAGACGTCGATCACGACCATCCAGGTTTGCGCGCGGAACTCGTGCCAGCCGTGCCGCAGCTCCGCCAGGAAGTTCGGCGCCTCCGGCCGCTCGGCGGCGCGCGGCAGTCGGATCCGCGCGAGGAAGAGGGCGCTGACGAGGTAGGTCGCCCCGTCGATCACGAAGGCCCAGCCGGTGCCCGCCGTGGCGACCAGCAGGCCGGCGAACGCCGGCCCGAGCACGCCGGCGCCGCTCGTCACCACCCCGAGCAGGGCGTTCGCCTGCTGGAGCCGCTCTGCGCGAACGGTGTGTGGAACGATTCCCGACGACGCGGGCAGGAAGAACGCGCCGGCCCCCCCGTCGATCGCCAACGCGACGGCGAAGTGCCAGAGCTCGGCATTGCCCGTGAGCAGGAGGACGCCGACGGTGGTCTGCGCGCCGAAGCGCAGGACGTCTGTGCTCAGCATCACGACGTTTCGCGGCAATCGGTCGGCCCACACGCCGCCGACGAGGAGAAGGGCGACGGAGGTCAGCGAGCGCAAGGCGAGCAATAGGCCGAGATCGGTCGCCGAGCCGGTCAGGTCGAGAATCGCGAAGGCGAGCGCGACCGGAACGAGGCTCGACCCGAGCACCGAGAACGTGCGTCCGAAGAAAAGACGCCGGAACTCCGGCTCGGTGAGCGCACCGAGGTAGAACGCGAGCCGGTCTCGCACGGCCGGATCGTAAGCGGTCCAGCTGTTGTCTATTTAGGACACGGCCCCAGCCGATGGAGCTGCTACGTTGACTGGAATGACAACTGACCAGAAAGGTGCCATCGCTGAGCTCGCGATCGCACGTCAGGCCGCAAAGCTCGGAATCGGTGTCTTCAAGCCGCTAACTGACGGCGAGCGCTACGACCTCGTCTTCGACCTACGTCCACGCCTTATCCGCGTGCAGTGCAAGATGGCGTCTCGGCGGGGTGACGTGCTCGTTGTCCGCTGTTATTCCTGTCGACGACATGCCGGCGGCCTCCTCAAGCGCGCGTACACGCGGGACGAGATCGATGCGGTCGCTGCTTACGCGGAGGAACTCGACCGGTGTTATTTCATTTCGATGGCTCGGCTGAACGGCCAGTCTTCGATTCAGCTTCGCCTGACACCGACACGAAACAGCCAGGAGAGCGGCGTTCACCACGCGAATGCGTTCGACCTCGCGGCTACACTGAGCCGACTCAAGGGGCCATAGCTCAGTTGGGAGAGCGTCTGCCTGGCAGGCAGAAGGGCACGGGTTCGAGTCCCGTTGGCTCCACTGAATCTGCCGACCTCGGCTCGAGGCCGCCGAATCTCAGCGCGAGGCTGATTTGGTCGTCGTCGGTACCCGCGGGATCGGCGCGCTCCCCGGAAGCGTCCCCGCCGGGGCTGGTGCGGCGCTCGCACCGACCGGTCGTGGTGGTCAAAGAGCCGGGGGAGCGGGCTCGCGACGAGGCTGCTGAAGCCGCGCGCGAAGTAAAGCCCACGCCCGCGTAGTCAGCGCTCGCGTTGGCAGATCCGGTCGTTCGCCATGACCGCGTCGAAGGTCTGATTCAACGCGGCAGCTTGCGCCCGGTGCGTGGCGTTCGATCCGTCGAATGGGGGTAGCCCCGCGGCCTCGTCGGACACGATCGGCGTGACGCCCGGACCGATCACCGTCGCTCGGTAGCTGGTGCCAATCCCTGCCGGGCGCGTCTCCCGGGTCGGATAGCCGGGCGGTGGCACCGCAGGCAGGAACGAGTGGCAGAACGTGCCGGTCCCACGATGCGTCAGGATCCCCGTCTCGCGTCGCCAGCCCGGTCCGTACGCGGAGTCGAGCGTGTCGATGTGAACGTTTCGTCCATAGCTGTCGAGCGGGTCGCCCGACGGGCGCGCCGAGAATCCGTACACAGGCACGCCTCGATACGTCAGCCGCCCGAAGACGCCCCGCTGCGTGCCGCCGTATGTCCACCTCGACCA
Organism: Actinomycetota bacterium; assembly: GCA_046724925.1. GTDB lineage: Bacteria > Actinomycetota > Thermoleophilia > Gaiellales > Gaiellaceae > JBKOXM01. The sequence continues at coordinate 9,053 of JBKOXM010000069.1, forward strand.
CAGCTCGAGCCGCGCCGGCGCGCCGGTCCAATGGGAGACGTGGAGCTCGTGAACACGCTGACTGGCGAGCCACGGCTCAAAACCGAAGAGCGGCAGCGCCCGCTGCCAGCTCTGGAGCGCCCAGTACGAGCCGTCGGGTGCCCTGCAGGCGGTGACCGCGTACGGCAGCGCAGGGCCGTCGTAACGGCCGCATGCGTTTCGAAAGCTTCGCCAGTAGCGCCGTCGATAGGTGGCCCAGCCGCCCGTGTAGTCGAGCCGGAAACGAACCTGCGGCACATTCGGGTCCGGCGCGCGCGCGTCGACCGCACCCCAGACCAGCACCCGTCTCCGCTTCCCCGAGAGGGTGAACGAAACCAGAGCCTCGCCCTTGCGATTGACCTTCAGCGTGACGTCGCGCGCGTCGCGCGCGAGCGGTGCGCTGGCGACCGCCGTGGCCGAGCCCGCAAGCGCGAGCGCGAGGCCGCCGAGGACGGCGCGGACGAATCCGACCCCCATCGGCGGCTGAGGGTACCGCCGCTGCTGGCCGGCCTCGAAGGTTTTCCACAGCTTGACGCAAGTTTTCCCCAGAAAACGCGTCGTCTAAGTGGTGAGACCGAGAGAGGACGCCGCAGTGCTCTCCTGGTGATCGCGATCGCCGCTCTATGCGGCTGAGCGCAGCGCCTCGATCTCGCGGTTGACCGCGAGCTTTTCGAGCGCCTGAGCCTCGATCTGACGGACGCGCTCGCGCGTGACGCCGAGTGTTCGGCCGATCTCCTCCAGCGACTTCGGGTCGACGTCGCCGTTCATCCCGTACCGCAGCTTGACGACCTCGCGCTCGCGTTCGGGCAGGTCTTCGATCGCGCGCCGCAGGGCGTCCTCCGTGAGGCTGACGTGTACGTCCTCCGTGAACTCCTCGGTCGCGCCCACCAGGTCGCCCATCGTCGTGTCGCTCTCGCTGGTGACCGGCTTGTCGATGCTGGTCACCGCGCGTGCCGCCTTGCGCACCTCCTCCACCTGCTTGAGCGGAAGCTTCGCCTGCTCCGCGACCTCCTCCTCGGTGGGAACGCGCCCTAGCTTGGCCATCAGCTCGCGCTCGGCCCGTGAGATCTTCTGCTCGCGCTCGACGATGTGGACAGGGATCCTGATCGTGCGCGACTTGTTCGCCACGCCTCGCTGGACGGCCTGGCGGATCCACCACGTCGCGTAGGTCGAAAACTTGAAGCCGCGCCGCCAGTCGAACTTCTCCACTGCGCGGATGAGCCCGATGATCCCTTCCTGGATCAGGTCGAGCAGGCTCAGATCGTGCCCCTGGTACTTCTTTGCGATGGAGACGACGAGGCGGAGGTTCGAGTTGACCATCAGGTCCTTGGCCTCCTTGTCGCCGCGCTCGATCCTCTTCGCGAGCTCGACCTCCTGCTCCGCGGTTAACAGCGGATAGCGGCCCATCTCGTTGAGGAAGAGTTGGAGCGCGTCGGTCGTGGCGGTCGCGAGGTCGCCGTTCACGTAGGTGCTCTCCGGAGCGGCGTGGCCGCAGTCGTCGGTGACCTCGATTCCGCGCTCCTCGATCTGCGCCTCGAGCGCCTCGGCCTCCTCCTCGTCGAGCTCTACCTCTTGGACGAACTGCGAGACGGTCGAGAGGTTGATGCAACCCTCCTCTTCGGCCTGAGCGATGAGGGCCTCGATTCGTTCCTGGCTCATGTCGGGGTCATCCCCGCGGTTGCCGCGCTTCTAACACGAAACCGTCCCTTTCGGCCACTGGCGCGCAGGTCGGCACAGAGATATGACGCTCCTGTGCGGAACTTGTTACCCGAGAGCGCTACGCTGTTGTCGGAAGTGACAACACCATAGGTCTGGAGGTGAGCGATGCTGAGCCGGCTTGCGCAGGAGCTCATGGATCTGACGGTCGTGCAGAAGGGCGTCGAGCAGCCGCTCTATGCGGTCGAGTCGATTGAGCTCTGCTGCTGCTTGTCCTGCACGTGCACGTGCGACTAGGCCTCGGATGAGCCGTTTTCCCGAGCACCCACGCCTCAAGCCGTGGTACCGGGTCGCTCGATTGGAGGACGGAGTCGCCGTTGAGTACGGCGAGTCTGTCCTCCGCTTCGGCGGTCGCGCGGCCACCGAGCTACTCCCGTTGCTCCTTCCGCTCCTCGACGGGACCCGTACGGTCAGCGAGCTCGCGCAGGTTCTGGGGAAGCCGATCCGGCCCGCGATCGAGAACACGCTCACACTGCTGGCCGAGCATCGAGTTCTCCTAGAC
>JBKOXM010000018.1:0-7211 GCA_046724925.1 Actinomycetota bacterium
CTGGAGCGGGGAGCCGTCAATGTCGTCGTCCAACCGGGTCAGTGGGAGATTCCGAGGCTCGACCATCTCGGACTCGTCCTGCAGGAGGAGGCCTTCCTCGAGACTCTCGAGCGCGCGAACGAGCACAACCTCCGGATTCAGGAGCACGGCGGCCGGCGCACGTTCATCGCCACCAACGCGGGCTTCCGCCTCGAGCTCCATCCCCCTCGCGACTGGATCGAGGATCTGCTCACGCACGACGAGGAACTGCGGATCGGCGAGCTGCAGCTGCGGGCCGACGACCCCGAGCGCAAAGCTGCGGCGATCGCCGAGGTGCTGGCCCTCGAGGCCGACGGCCCGACGATCACGCTCGACGACACCGCCGTCCGATTCGTCCCGGGCGGCCCGCAGGGCCGGCCCGAGCTGCACGCCGAGCTCTTTCTGTAATCGTGAGCCCTCGGGAGGAGCCCCTCGAGGGCGGAGGGCTGACGGCCACGGTCCGCATGGGCTCGACAATCCGGCGCCGGACTGGTCCCTGGACGCCGTCCGTCCATGCGCTCCTCCTCCACCTCGATGCCGCCGGCTTCGACGGCGCTCCTCGAATCCTCGGGGTCGACGAAGAAGGCCGGGAGATCCTCGAGTTCGTCGACGGGCGCGCGGATGCGGATCCCTTCGACGACGAGTCGCTGGTGCGGGTGGCGCGGCTCGTGCGCTCCTTTCACGATGCGGCAGCGACGTTCGAGCCTCCGGCGACCTCGGACTGGCAGTTCCTCGAGGGTGCTCCTCGCAGCGGAGAGATCGTTTGCCACAACGACCTCTCCCCGGCGAACACGATCTACGCCAATTCCGCGCCGATTGCCTTCGTCGACTGGGATCTCGCCGCTCCCGGCTCGCGAGTCTGGGACGTGGCATACGCGCTCTGGCGCTTCGTCCCGCTCTATGAGGACGAGGATTGCGCACGGCTCGAGATTCCGGTACAGCCACGGGGCAAGAGGATCCGCCTGTTTTGCGACTCATACGGACTGGACGAGCGCGGCGAGGTGCTCGACGCCGTCCGTCTCAGACAGCAGGCGCTATACGACACTGCACGCGTTCGCGGCGAAGCGGGTGAACCGGGCTGGGCCGAGGTCTGGCGTGACACGGGCGGCCAGCAGTGGCTCCGCTCGATGCACTATCTCGATCGAGAACGTTCGAAGTGGGCGCGGGACCTGCTTTGAGGGGCCGAACCCGCCGTTGAGCAACCGCCGTCCGCCGTAGACTCGATCTCGCATTGGAAGGCCGCACTTACGAGGCTGCGGGCGTCTCACTCGCGACAGCGGAGGCGATCGTCGACCGGCTGCGCGCGGCGGCCGAGTCCACCGGCGCGAGAGGGTTCGGCGCGTTCGCCGGGCTTCATCCGCTCGATGACGAGCGCTTCCTCGCGGCCTCCACCGACAGCGTCGGCTCGAAGTTGATCCTGTCGCGTCGAGCCGGCCGGTTGCGCTGGGCCGGCATGGACCTGGCGGCGCACTGCATCAACGATGTCCTCTGCTCGGGTGCTGAGCCGCTCTTCCTGCTGGATTACGTCGCAGCCAACCGCATCGACCCCGATCAGGTCGTCGAGCTTGTCGAGGGGGCCGCCTCTGTGTGCCGCAAGGCGGGCTGTGCGCTGATCGGCGGCGAGACCGCCGAGCTTCCCGGCATTTATCGCGACGAGGAGCTGGATTTCGCGGGCACGTGCGTCGGTGTCGTCGAGCGCCGGCGCCTGATCGACGGCTCGCGGTGCGTCCCCGGCGACGTCGTGCTCGGTCTCCCCTCCTCGGGCCTCCACACGAACGGATTCACGCTCGTCCGAAGCCTGGTGGGCGACGACGACTTCGACGCCGACCTGCTGCTCCAGCCCCATCGCCTGTACGTCGACGAGGTGCGCTCGCTCACGGAGCAGGCCGACGTCAGGGCGCTCTCGCATGTGACAGGCGGCGGGATCGTCGGAAACCTCAAACGCGTGCTGCCGGACGGCGCAAACGCCGAGATCGCCTGGGGCTCGTGGGAGCGCCCGCCGGTGTACCGCTGGCTGACCGAGCAGGGCGTCTCGGAGGACGAGCAGCGCCGCGTCTTCAACCTAGGGATCGGAATGACTGTCGTCGTGCCCGCCGAGTACGCCGCCGCCGGCACCGTGATCGGGAGGATCGTCTGATCGGAGTCCTGGTCAGCGGTGAGGGCACGAACCTTCAGGCGCTGATCGACGCCGGGCTTCCGGTCTCGGCCGTTGCCTCGAGCCGGCCGGGCGCACGAGCGCTCGCGCGCGCGGAGAGCGCGGGCATTCCGGCGCGCGTCTTCGTGCTGGACGATTTCGATACGCGGGAAGAACGTGACGGCGCGATGGCGGACTGGCTGGCGGAGCAAGGCGTGGACCTCGTCGTCTGCGCGGGTTTCATGCAGCTCCTGCGCAAGCCGTTTCTCGATCGCTACCCCGGGCGCATCATCAACACGCACTCGGCGCCGCTGCCGCAGTTCCCGGGCATGCGTCCGATCGAGGACGTGCTCGAGGCCGGCGTGGCGGAGACAGCCGCGACTGTGCACTACGTCGACGCGGGCATCGACAGCGGCGCCGTGATCGCGGTCGAGCCCGTCCCCGTCTATCCGGACGACACGGCTGAGACGTTGAAGCCGCGCGTGCAGGCCGCCGAGCACCGCCTCCTGCCACAAGTGGTGAGGCAGCTCTGCGGGCTCGAAGAGCCCGTCCCGCGCTGATGAAACGCGCAAAGAGCCCACCTCACAATGAGGCGTTGAGTCGTCGGGCCACGCTGGACGGCACGCTGCGGCGTCCTCAGTCGCGCCCGTATGCATTGATACGAGCGCTCCCTGCGTCCTTGCATCCCACTCGCCCATCGCACCCCGACGACGAAGCCCCATCATGAGGCGGGCTCTGATCTCCGTCTATGACAAGAGCGGCATCGACGAGTTCGCGCGAGACCTGGCGGATCTCGGCTTCGAGCTCGTCGCGAGCGGCGGCACGGCCGACCACCTGCGCGAGCTAGGTCTGGACGTGATCAGCGTCGAGGAGCTGACACAGGTACCGGAGATGCTGGGCGGGCGGGTCAAGACGCTTCACCCTCGGATCCACGCCGCGATCCTCGCCCGCCGCGATCACGCCGAGGACGTCTCAACCCTGGAGGAACACGAGATCGAGCCGTTCGACCTCGTCTGCATCAACCTCTACCCCGTCCAGAACGTCGCCGGGCGGTTCGGTGTCCGCGAGGAGGACGCGGTCGAGATGATCGACGTCGGAGGCCCGGCGATGCTGCGTGCGGCCGCGAAGAACTTCGCGCACGTCGCGCCGGTTTGCCGGCCCGAACGCTACGGCGAAGTGCTCGACGAGCTCAAGGTCGCCGGCGACCTGTCGCTCGAGACTCGCCGCAAGCTCGCAGCCGAGGCATTTTCGACTACGGCGGCTTACGAGGCCTCGATCGCGAACTGGTTCTCGGACCGCGAGGCCTTTCCGGACACGGTCATTCCTGCGCTCACGAAGGTGATGGACCTCGCCTACGGCGAGAACCCGCATCAGCGCGCGGCGCTCTACGCGGAGGCCGGCGCGCGGCGGCATCTGCTCTCACGGGTGGAGCAGTTGCACGGGCGCGAGCTCTCGCTGGTCAACCTGTACGACCTGTCGGCCGCACGCCTCCTCCTGCGCGAGTTCGAGCTGCCGGGCTGCGTGATCGTCAAGCACGCGAACCCGTGCGGCGTCGCCGTCGCGGCGTCGATCGAACAGGCCTACGACCTCGCCCTCGCGGGCGACCCACTCTCGGCCTTCGGGATGGTGTGCGTGCTGAACAGGCCCGTCTCGGCCGAGCTCGGAGAGCGGATTGCCGAGCGCTTCGTCGACGTCCTCTTCGCCCCCGGCTACGAGGAACAGGCGCTCGATGAATTGCGAGAGAAGCCCGACACGCGGATCCTCGTCGACCGTGAGCGTCGCCGCTTCGACCCCGGCGAGCGCGACTACAAGCGGGTGATCGGCGGACTCCTCGTCCAGGATCGCGACTGGGACATCGAGGCGCGCGAAGGGATGGAGGTTGTCTGCGGACAGCTCACCGAGGAGCAGTGGGGCGACCTCCTGTTCGCCTGGCGCGTCTGTAAGCACGTGACCTCGAACGCGATCGTGGTCGCGAAGGGGTTGCAGGCGATCGGGATCGGCGCCGGCCAGCAGAGCCGTGTGGACGCCGTTCGGATCGCGCTCGAGAAGGTGAAGACCCACGGGCACGATGCGGCCGGGGCCGTGCTCGCGTCCGACGCGTTCTTCCCGTACGCGGACGGCGCCGAGCTGGCGCTCGACGCCGGCGTGACCGCGATCATCCAGCCGGGCGGATCGAAGCGCGACGACGAGGTGAAGGAAGCCGTCGAGAACGCGGGCGCGGCGATGGTGTTCTCGCACCGGAGGCACTTCCGCCACTGAGCAGGGGGCTTTCACAACGCTCGCCTCGCTCGTCACGCTGCTTCTCACCACGCCGTAGGCCCTACTAGGCGCGCGCGGTTTACGCGGCTACGCTTGGCCCGGCGTGGCGCGCGAGTATCCCACTGTCCTCGACCTCGTCGGCGACACACCGATCGTGCGCTTGGACAGGATCGGCGCCGACGTCGAGCCGACGATCCTCGGGAAGCTCGAGTACATGAACCCCGGCGGCTCGGTGAAGGACCGAATCGGGCTCGCGATGATCGAGGCAGCCGAGCGCGACGGCCGTCTCAAGCCCGGTGGGACGATCGTGGAGCCGACCTCCGGGAACACCGGTGTCGGGCTCGCGATCGCCGCTGCGCTGAAGGGCTACCGCTGCATCTTCGTGATGCCCGACAAGATGAGCCAGGAGAAGATCGCGATGCTGCGCGCGTACGGCGCCGAGGTCGTCATCTGCCCGACCGCCGTCGAGCACGACTCTCCGGAGAGCTACTACTCCGTCTCGTCGCGCCTCGCGGAGGAGATTCCCGGCGGATTCAAGCCTGACCAGTACTCCAACATGTCCAACCCGGAGGCCCATTACGAGGTCACCGGTCCGGAGATCTGGGAGCAGACGGGAGGCGAGATCGACGCGATCGTGATCTCGGTCGGAACCGGAGGAACGATCTCTGGAGTCGGCCGCTACTTCAAGGAGCGCAAACCGGAAGTGCTGATCGTCGGCGTCGACCCGGAGGGGTCTGTCTACACGGCGAGCGGCGAGCGCGACGTCCACCCGTACCTCGTCGAGGGGATCGGCAAGGACACGTGGCCGGCGACGATGGACCCGGAGGTCGTCGACGAATGGGTCCGCGTGTCCGACCGCGACTCGTTCCTGACCGCCCGCCGGTTGGCGCACGAAGAGGGACTCCTCGTCGGAGGGTCAGGTGGGACGACAGTCTGGGCCGCCTTGGAGATCGCCAAGCGATTCGGCCCAGAGGCGACGATCCTGACCATGATCCCCGACAGCGGTCGGTCGTACCTGTCGAAGTTCTACGACGACAACTGGATGCTCGACCACGGCTTCGTCGAGCGGCACGCGCCGGTGCCGAAGATCGACCAGGTGCTGCGGTCGAAGGACCTCGAGGAGGCCGACATCCCCGCGCTGGTCACGGTCGCGGCGCACCAGAAGGTCGGCGAGGCGATCGACGTAATGCAGCGGTACTCGATCTCGCAGCTGCCGGTCGTGCGGGACGGCGAGGTCGAGTCGCTCGCGGACGTGATCGGCTCGCTCCAGGACCGCGACCTGCTCGACCGCGTGTTCAAGAACCCGGACGCGCTGCACGAGGACGTGGCAGCCGCGATGCAGCCGCCGCTCGCGACGATCGACGCGTCGGCGAGCGTGGACGAGATCTTCTCGGCGTTGACCGGACGGACGAATGCCGTGCTGGTTGCGAACGAGGGTCGCCCGGTCGGCGTCCTGACGCGCTCAGACCTGCTCGAGTACCTGGCTCATAACCGTTAGGAGTACCGCTCCGGGACTGAGCCTCGCGACTTGTCCGCTCGGCAGCGCGTTCGCATCAGTCCGATGCGGAGCAGCCTGTGGCAGAAACCCGGATTACGTCGATGGCTGGAACCTCGTGAGGCCTTCTGCTTCGAGCACCAACGCGGTCATGCCGTCAAGGGTCGTCGTCTCGTGTTCCTCACCCTGCCTCCAAAACACAGCCTCCCCGGCGGAAATTGGCTCAGGGGCCGCGTCTGAGCCGCTAACAGTGCCGGATCCTTCGAGCACGGCGAGGATCTGCGCCACAGTTGCCTGGTGGCGTCTGATGCTTCCGCCCGGCGCGAGGCGGAAGACAGCGGCTTGAACTGGTGCACCGGCAGCGAGTGGCTCTGTCAGAGGCGCAATCGTGACTCTGTCGATGAGGTCTTCGGACGGCGTGAAGGCCGCCTCGGCACGGAAGCTGAAACGTTCCAAAACGATCAGCCGCATGCTACTTCGACGGCTTGCGAATCTTGCGTGGTGTCCCATCTCCGTGGCTGTGTAGCCAAGACTTCCTGACACGCCTCCATGCCCGGGTGTGCCGCCTCAGCGCGAGACTCCGACATAGCGGAAGCCGAGCGCCTGGAGCTCACCGGCGTCGATCAGCTCGCGCTCGCGGGCGGCGGTGACGGATCGGTCTAGGTAGCGATAGATGTACGGCTCCCATGTGAAGTGGCGCTGCTCGAAGCGTCGGTCGAGCTCCGACCGCATCGCCTCGAAACCGTGTAGGCCGACATGCTCCGCCTCCCAGTCCGCCACCAACTGCTCCACGCTCGGGGGCGCATCAGCGCGCCTCCCTGCCGCCACGAGTGCTCGCTCTTGCTCGTGATACCACTCCGACGTCGGCCGATCGAGCCGATCCCACGCGAACTCGTCGAGGATCAACTTGCCCGGCGGTTCCAACACGAGCGCGATCTTGTCGAGCGCGACTCCCAGGTCGCCGACGTGATGGAGCGAGCACGAGGCGACGACCGCATCGAAGCGCTCGTTCTCCTCGAGCTCCTCGACCTTGATTCGCCGGAAGATCGCCCCGTCCGGTGCGGCGGGGTCGATTGCGAGGACGTCGTAGCCGGCGGCTTCGATCGCGCTGGCGAGCCGACCGTCGCCGCAGCCGACCTCCAGCACCCGCGCCGGCGGAGGCGGCAACTGTGAGAGTACGAACGCCGTGACGTCCACCAAGCTGAGCCTGACAGACGCCCGCCGGATCGCCGTCCGCGCGCAGCTCCTGGACGGGTCCGCGCACAGCGTCCTCGAGACAGTCCGGCAGCTCGGCTTCCTTCAGAT
>JBKOXM010000191.1:0-6239 GCA_046724925.1 Actinomycetota bacterium
GATGACGCCTCCGAGACCGCCCACGCCGAAGATGAGGCCGATCACACCCGCCGACAGCTCGAGCTCGCGAGACGCGTAGAGGATCAGGACCGACCAGAGGACGAAGTTGAAGAAGTTGACCGTCGCGGCCGAGGCGACGCCTGCGCGCAAGATCGGGTGCTTGAGCAGGAAGCGTGCTCCTTCCACGAGCTCGGCGCGCCTCGTCACTTCGGGCTTCCGTTCCACAGGCGGCTCCTCCGCGTCGATCGAGCGAAGAAAGAGGGCGGAGACGATGAACGAGATCGCGTCTGCGAGGATCGCGACCGGCGCAGTCAGCAGCTGCACTAGCCCGCCGGCCAGCGTCGGCCCGCACACGTACGAGAGGGCACGGGTCGCGGACAGCTTGCCGTTCGCCTCGAGCACACGGTCGCGCGAGACGACGGACATGAACGCCGAGCTGTAAGCCAAGTCGAACAGCACGGAGAGCGACCCGACCGCGAAGGTGACCGCATACAGCTGGCCCATCGTCAGGGCGTCGAAAGCGGCGGCAAGGGGAATCGAAGCCAGCACGCCCGCCCGAGCAACGTCGGCGATCACCATCACCCGGCGGCGCTCGCGCCTGCGGTCGATCCAGACTCCGGCGAACAGGGAGAACAGCAGGTGTGGCAGCCAGACGAGCGCGGTGAGGATCCCCATCTGCCCGGCCGACGCGTCGAGCGTCAGCACCGCCGCGAGCGGCAGGGCGAGCAGCGAAATCTGGTCGCCGAAGACCGAGATGGCCTGGGCGGCCCAGAAGCGGGCGAAGTTGCGCTCGCGCCAGAGCGGTTTGGGACGCGCGGACTCGACCGTCTCGGCCGCGGTGCTCACGAGGTCTCCCGAGCTAGGCCCGAGCGACGTGGATGTCGCCGCTCATCGTCGTCGCACGCAACTCGACGAGCGGACCTTCCTCGTCCGTCGGCACGTCGCCGACGTCGAGCTCGGAGCTCGTCTCGCCGCTCATCGACTTCGCGTCGATCCAGAGCCGCGAACCGCGACGAATGCCGACCTGAATGTCTCCGGACGCTGTCTGGAGGACCACCGAGCCCTTCTCGACGGAGCCGATCTCCTGATCGCCGGAGCCCGTCTGAATCGTTAGGTCGCTCTCTGCCTCGCGAACGAGCACGTCGCCGGAGCCGCTTCGAATCTTCGTGGCGTCGCCGACACGGCCCAGCTCAACGTCGCCGGAGCCGGTCTGGACGTTCGCCCGTCCGGTGACCTCACGGGCCTCGACGTCCCCGCTACCCGCTTTCAGGTTGAGAGTCCCGCCGATCACGTCCAGCGAGAGATCGCCCGAGCCGTCCTCGGCCTCGACCGAGCCGAACCGGCCGTGAGCCTGGACGTCGCCGGAGCCGGTGCGCACCTCGACGTTTGCTCCGATCGGGGCACGCACCGACACTCGGACGTCGCCGTCCCGCCAGATTCCGAAGGCGAGGCGCTCGAGCTGGAGTCCGAAAGAGAAGCCCGAGCGCGGACGGTCGAACTCGACGATCACCTCGTGGCCCTCGCCGCGCGGACGCGCCTCGACGCGCGCGCTCTCGACCAGCTGCTCGTCGGACGCCTCGATCTCGACGGTCGTCTGCGTGGTCTCCTCCGTCTGGAGATCGATGTCTCCCGACGGCACCCGCACGACAAGCGTGACTGGACCGGGAGTTTCGAAGGTCTTGATCATCGCGAGCGGCGTCGCAGCGCGATGCGCCGAGCAGGCACGAGGCGCGGCCCGCGCCGGTCGACACGCTCATCCTTGTGGCCGAATGGCAGGCGGTAGAGGGTCATCGTGTGCTCCTTTCAGCTCTTGGCGAAACCGGTCAGGCGCTTGCCGGACCGCTGCACGCCGCCCGAAACGCTGCGCGTGAGCGCCCGCACGAGCCAGGTGTTGACCGAGACGCCCTCGCGGGCGGCAGCGGCCTCGATGCTCGACTTCAGCGCCTCGGGTAGTCGCAGCGAGATGCGGGCGGCCATGCCCTCTTCGGCGGCGGAGACCGGCGCGGCCTCGCTTTCCTCCTCCACGTAGACGAGCGCCGGGTCCTGGCCCGTGAGCCGCACCTCGACATGCCCCGAGGGCAACTGACCTGAGAGCTCGAGCGTCGCCTCCGTCAGCACGTCGAGCAGCCGTAGCCCCGCGGACGCACGGATCGCCTCGATCAGGCGTCCGGCCGCGGCGGCCGTCTGCTCGTCCCCGACTGCGGCGATGCCGGCGAGGTCGGACTGCAGCGCTTCGACGTGGCGTGCCAGCTCCATGGTGACAGCACTATGACATCACTTATGGCGTCTGTCAAGCATTAAGGCACGTCAAACGTGACGCTAAGCGTGATTCGGCATGTTCATGCGGAAAATCCCCTGCGGCTGCCCACGGGACGCCGGCGTCAGAGGCCGTATGCGTCCTCGTAGATCTCTTCGAGCTCCTCGACTCGGGCCACGTAGTGGCGCGTCTCGGCGAACGCGATGCCCTTCCCCCCGCGCCGCCAGGCATCCACATTTGCCTGCCCCGCGTTATACGCAGCAAGCGCCAAACGCGCGTCGTCGTACTTCCGCAGCAGGTGCCGCAAGTACCAGCACCCGTAGCGAACGTTGATCTCCGGGTCGTACAGGTCATCGACCTCGAACGCACTCCCCCCGGTGCGGACCGCGATTCCCTGCGCGGTCTCGGGTCGCAGCTGCATCAACCCGACGGCACCCGACTCCGATTTCGCATCGGAGCGGAACTTCGACTCCTGGTAGATGACGGCCGCGACGAGCGCCGGATCGATCCCGTAGTTCTCCGCGTGGCCACGGACGATCGACTCGTACGCGAGCGGATACCGGATCCGCAGGTACCAGTCGGGCTCGGTGGTGACGACGGCCGCGCCGCCCACGACGCCGCCCGCCAACACGATGATGACCGCGGCGAACTTCGTCACAACCGTGCCGTGAGCTGCTCGACGACGTCCGCGACGAAGGAGTCGAGCTCCTCGAGCGAACCGTCGTTGACGTAGGCGAAGTCGGCACGCTGCACCTTCTCATCGTCCGGGATCAGCCGGTCGGAGCGGCCTTCGAGCGGGACGCGTGCACGCTCAGCCCTGAGATCGTCCGGCGCCGTAATCGCGACGACGGCGTCAAACCGCGCTTCGCCGCCCGTCTCGTAGAGGAGAGGCACCTCCACGACGGCGAGGACTGGGGGATCGGGCTGCGCGGCGAGCTCCTCCCGCCAGCGGCTTTGCTCGGCGATCACACGCGGATGGAGCAAACCTTCGAGCCAGAGCAGTGCGTCGCGATCTGCGAACACCCGCCCGGCGACTCGACTGCGGTCGACCTCCCCTGCACCGTCGAGGACCTCGTCTCCCCACCGCTCCGCGAGCGCCCGCTTGATTTCCGGCTCTCTATAGAGGCGATGAACCATCTCGTCCGCCGAGGCGACCGCAGCGCCGCGACGAGCGAACGCGTTCAACGCCTCGCTCTTGCCCGCACCGATGCCGCCCGTGATCGCGACGGCAAGTGGCTTCGACAACGGATTTCGAGTCCGAGTCGGTCTTACTGAGGCTGCTCGGAGCTCTGGGGCTCCTCGGTCGGCGCGACCTCGTCCTCGGGTGCCGGTTCTGCCGCTGGATCCTCCGCGGCAGGCTCCCCTTCTTCGTACGTTTCGGCGTGGGGCTCGTCCCCACCGGCCTCGGCTTCGACCGGCGCAGGATGCTCCTCAGCGAACACGTCCTCGGAGAGATCGATCTGGGGCGTGCCCTCGACGGGCTCCGACTCGTCCGCAGGCGGCCGCTGCACGCCGTTCTCGACCCGCTTCAGCGAAAGCGAGAGGCGGCGGCGATCAGCGTCGACCTCGAGGATGCGGACGTTGACCTGGTCGCCCTGCGCGACCACCTCGCGTGGATTCTCGACGTGATGCTGCGCGAGCTCGGAGATGTGCACGAGTCCCTCGACGCCGGGCAAGATCTCCACGAAGGCGCCGAAGGTAACGACCTTCGTCACGCGGCCCTCGACCACGTCGCCTTCCTTGTGGCTATCGAGCACCTGCTGCCACGGATCGGACTGGGTCTGCTTGAGACCGAGCGAGATGCGCTGGCGATCCCGGTCGATGTCGAGCACCTTCACCTGGACGGTCTGGCCGATCTCCAGCACCTCCGACGGATGGTTCACGTGACTCCACGACAGCTCGGAGATGTGGATCAGCCCGTCCATGCCGTCGAGATCGACGAACGCGCCGAAGTCGACGATGTTCGAGATCTGCCCCTCCACAACGTCGCCGGGCTGGAGCCGGTCGAGAATCGCCTGCCGCATCTCTTTCCGTTCGTCCTCGAGCACCGCGCGCCGTGAGAGGACGACGTTGTTGCGCGAGCGGTTGAGCTCGATCACCTTGCAGCGAAGCTCCTGGCTCAGGAATTCATCCAGGTCCTGGACGCGGCGGATGTCGACGAGCGAAGCGGGCAGAAAGCCGCGGACGCCGAGATCGAGGATCAGGCCGCCCTTGACCACCTCGATGACTCGGCCTGTCACGGGCTCGCCCGACTCGGCAGCCTGTTCGATCGCCTTCCAGGCGATCTCAAAACGCGCCCGCTTCTTGGAGAGGATGAGCCGGCCCTCGGAATCCTCCTTCGTCAGGACAAGCGCGTCGATCTCGTCGCCGATGTTGACCTCGTCCTGCGGGTTGATCGAACGCCGGATCGAAAGCTCAGCAACCGGGATGACGCCCTCGGACTTGTAGCCGATGTCCACCAGGACCTCGTCCTTGTCCACGCGCACGACCTTCCCGTGGACGACTTCGCCCTCGTTGATCGTCGGAAAGGTGGAGTCGTAGTCGGGGATCAGCTCGCCGTCCGGACCGGTAGTCCAGACGTCGGCGTCGCTCGTGTCGATTGTCTCGTTTGCCATCAGAAGCGGGTCAGTATACCGGGGCCTTCGTAAGACGCCCTCCCTGCCGTCCGGTTAGCCGAGAACCCCGGACCTGACCCGTTTGGAAGATCAGTCCTTCGCCTCGTTCCAGTCGCGGCCGGCGCCGACGTCGACTGCAAGCGGCGGATCGAGCTCGTAGGCGCCGCACATCTCCTCGCGGACGAGCTCCTCGACCGCCTTCACTTCCGCGTCCGGCGCCTCGAGCAGGAGCTCGTCGTGCACCTGGAGCACGAGGCGGGCGCTCCGGCCCTCGTCCCGCAGCCGGCGATGGATGTGGATCATCGCCACCTTGATGATGTCCGCGTTCGAGCCCTGCATGACGAAGTTGACCGCGAGACGCTCGCCGAGGGAGCGGGTCTGTCGGTTCTGGGCCCGGATCTCGGGGACCGGGCGGCGTCGGCCGAGCAGGCTGCTCACGTAGCCGTCTCTGGCCGCCTCCTCGATCGTGCGGGCGATGAAGTCCTGCACGTGCGGGAAGCGGGCGAGGTAGGCGTCGATGTACTCCTGTGCCTGCTCGCGCGGGATCTCCAGGTTCTCCGAGAGGCCGAACGCGGAGATGCCGTAGATGATCCCGAAGTTGATCATCTTCGCGATCGCGCGCTCGCCCTTGGTCAGCGCCGCCGGGTCCTTGCCGAGGACCTCCGCCGCGGTCGCGGTGTGGATGTCCTCGCCGCGCTCGAACGCCTCGCGCAGCTTCGGCTCGCCGGACACGTGGGCAAGGATCCGCAGCTCGATCTGCGAGTAGTCGGCCGAGACGAGCTTCGAGCCCGGGTCGGCGACGAACGCGGAGCGGATCTCGCGGCCGAGCTCGGTGCGGATCGGGATCGCCTGCAGGTTGGGGTTGGTCGTGGACAGCCGGCCGGTGGCGGCGACCGCCTGGTTGATCGTCGTGTGCAGCCGGCCGTCCTCGCCGATCAGCGTCGGCAGCGGACCGAGATAGGTGTTGATCAGCTTGGACAACTCGCGCCACTCCTCGATCACGCCGACGATCTCGTGCTCGCCGCGGATCGTCCGCAGCACCCTAGTGTCGGTCGAGTAGCCGGTCTTTCCCTTTCGTCCCGGGGTGAGCTCGAGCTTCTCGAACAGGATGCGGCCGAGCTGCTGCGGCGAGCCGAGCACGAACTCCTCGCCCGCGAGCTCGTACGCGCGCGACTCGAGCTCCTCGACGCGGTCGGCGAGACGCGCGGTGATCTCGCCCATGCGGTACGTGTCGATGCGGACACCGGCCTCCTGCATCCGGCCGAGGACGCCCGTGAGCGGCATTTCGACGTCGCGGTAGAGGGGCTCGGCGCCGCGCTCGCGGACGCGGTCGAGCAGCGGTTCGCGCAGACGCAGCGTCACGGCGG
>JBKOXM010000233.1:0-6193 GCA_046724925.1 Actinomycetota bacterium
CGTCTCGCACGAGCTCCGCACGCCGATGGCGGCGGTGATCGGATCCGCCCGGACGCTCGAGCAACGCTGGCGCGAGCTGTCCGCTGACCAGCGCGAGTCGTTCCTTGCGCTGATCGCCGGTGAGACGAGCCGCCTCGCCGATCTGATTGCCGACGTTCTCGACACCTCGCGGATCGAGGCGGGAACGTTCACGTACAGCTTCTCGGACGTCGACCTGAACGAGCTCATCCGCGAGGTCGTGTCTGCAGCTCAGCTCGGACAGGACGAAGTCCGCGTGCGTACCAGGCTGACCGAGCGCATCCCGCCGATCAGAGGCGATCGCGAGCGGCTGCGACAGGTGGTGGCGAACCTCGTGGACAACGCGGTCAAGTACTCCCCCGCCGGGGACGAGGTCGAGGTGGTCGCCGATGCGGTCGACGGCAGGGTTCGCGTTGCGGTGATGGATCGTGGGCCGGGAATCGCGCGTGAGCATCAGCGCCTGATCTTCGAGAAGTTCGGGCGTGCGAAGGGGCCGGGCAGATCGCTCCCGGGCACCGGACTCGGCCTGTTCATCGCACGCTCGATCGCGGAAGCCCACGGCGGGTCGCTCGAGGTCCGATCGACACCGCACCATGGCGCCACGTTCACGCTCGCCCTGCCGCTCGATTCGTCGGACTAGAACTAGGTCCTGGCCGCTTGCTTGGGGGCGCGCAGGCGTGCCACGCCAAGCTCCGCCGCGAGCTCCCTCGCACGGGCGGCGATATGGGGCCGTAGATCGGTGGGCTCTACGACGACGGCCTCCCCGCGGTACGAGAGGATCTCGCCCGTCAACCACTCCTCGCTCCCCACCGCGACCTCCTTGAGCGCGGTGCGGTCGGCGAGCGGCTGGGCGCCCTTCTCGACCTCCCAGCGCGCAATCTCCTTCGAATAGAGGAGCACGGCTGTCCGAGCGTCGCGGAAGCGCTGCGGCTCGAACTCCGCTCGGGCCTCGAATCGCTCCCGCATCAGCTTCGCGCTACGCATCCGGTCGAGCCGGAAGCTCTTTTCACCCTCGCGCGTGCGATCGTAGGTGTGGACGTACCAGTGCGGCATGAGCCGCTCGATCGAGTAGGCCTCGACGAGCCGAGTCGTCGGCTCTGTTTCCCCCTCTTTGAGGTACTCGATCTCGACGAGCTTGCGCTCGCGAATGGCTTCGGTCAGCTTCGCGACCAGATCTTCCTCGTCGGCCTCGGAATGAGGCTCCGGTGTCTGCGCAAGGTCGAATTGTCCGAAGGTCTCCTCGAGCTTCTTCCGCACGCGCTTGAGCGGCGTGTGGGCCTCGGCCGCGATCATCGGCCCCACGAACTCGAGCGCGAGCCGGATCGCCCGCGCCTCGAGCGGGGTCAGCTTGGGGGGAAGGCGGAACGTGTCGCCGAACGTTTCCTTGTCTACCCGGACGGTGTCCCCCTGCAGCTCGGCGTAGACCGCGTAGCAGCCGCCGCCGAAGTTGACGAGATTGAGCAGCGAGAGGTGCTCCTCCAGCTCCTCGGACGGGATGTGGAACCGCTCCACGAGCTCGCGCGCCTCGATCACAGCATCCCGCTCCTCGCCGCAGCGGTCGAGCAGGTAGGCGAGAAGCGCCTGGAGCACTGCGAAGCGCTCGGGCGTGACGGGGCCGCTCGGCCGGTCTCCGGAGCCGTCCGGTTCACCCACGTGCAGCTCCCGTGCCGGCCGCGGTGCGGCACCCTGATGCCCATCGCGAACGTTGCGCAGGCCCTCGGCTACCAGCCGCCGGAGGTCCTCGGGCTCGAGCGGCACGGCACGCCCGTCCTGGCGCAGGACCCACGAAGCGAGCAGGGGCAGACTGGCGTAGTCGGTCACGAAGACGTCGTCTTCGAGCCGGCCCGACTCGCGAAAGGCGCGCTCGACCCACCAGGCCGTGTTCGGGGAGACCCGAATGCGCGCCTCGCCCTCGACCTCGCCGAACTGCCAGTCGGCGCGGTTCCGGTACTCGTCGACGTCGAACTCGGCGGGCGTGCGGAAGTCGCGCTCGCGCCTCGTCGCAAACCGAATGTCGCCGCGGATCCGTGAGACTCGGAACGTGCGGATGTCGTCCTCATCGAGGTCGAGACCGACGACGTACCACTTGCCCTTGTCCGTGTAGAGGCCGTAGGGATTGAACGTTCGCTCGCGCTCGGCGTCGCGCCTGATCGACCAGTAGCGGAACTTGATCGTCCGCTGCTTCGTGATCGCGTTTTCGAGCTTGCCGAGCCGGCCCGGCATCTCGGGCGAGTAGTCCGGATCGAACACTTCCACGCGCACGGCGGTCTCGGTCGGCGCTTCGTCGAACCCGGGACGACCCAGCGCGAGGTTCTGAAGCGCCAGCCGAAGCGGCTCCGCGTACGCGAACTTGCCTTCGAGGAGGTAGAGGGCCGTCTGGAGCGCGGCGAGCTCGTCGTCGTCGAGGTCGAGCTCTCCGAGGAAGTAGTTCTCCGAGCGCAGCGTGTACAGCTCCTCGCCCGTGAACTCGTCCCGCTGCGAATGAAGCGGCACGCCCAGCGCCAGCAGCTCGGCGCGGTCGGAATAGAAGCGTCGCGCGAACGCTTCGTCGGACATCTCCGAGTAGCCCTCGACGTTCTGCTTCACGTCGCGGGCGGTGAGCGGGCGCAGCTCCGCCATCAAGAACGCGACGAGCGAAAGCTGGCGAATCAGCTTGTCAGTGTCATGCGACATCAGCCGCGAAAAATGCTCCGCACTTCTCGCGGGAAGGCCGGGGGCGTACCCCTGCGATCGACGGAGACAAGCCCGCTCAGCACTAAATGCGAGCCTATCGAACGACCGCCTTCAACCGGCATTCGTCTTGGCCGGGGTGCCCAGCGTGCAGCGGAGGCGACCTAGAGGCCGCCCGAACGGGTTTGCAGCGCTTCGCGCGATCCTAGGACGCGTAGCGTGGGTTCAAGCGATCGGCGGAGTCGATCGCGGATTACGCCGCGACCTGGCTGCGTTCTAGGTGCTGGTGCGAGGGGCAGTAGTCGCGGTCGGGGAGCGGCGTCCGCTGGCACGGCTTCCCCTTGCGCGTGGTCGCTCGGCAGCGCGCGACGCCTCCGTCGAGCGCTCCCGCTTCGATCTGCTCCTCGATGAAGCCGACGGCCGCGGCGACGCCCTCCTGGACCGCCCATGCAACCTCAGCCTGAGCCGTGATCGGGAAGTACCGGCGGATGTCGTCGAAAAGCGCCTTGTCGGGCTTGGAGAAATAGAGGGGATCGCGCGCGAGCCGCTCCATCGTCTGCTCGCAGGCTTCCAGCACCTCACGCCGATAGTCGAGCTGAGTAGCCGCGTCCGCGTACGGGTCGATCAGATCCTTAATCGACCTGTAGATGGCTCGCGAGTACTGATACATACAGTGCTGGAGGTGGAGGATCCGTTCGTCCAACCCAAGTATCTCCGCGTGGCTATTAACGGGTCGCAAAGCTTTGTTAACTGCGGGTTAAACCCGTTGTCGGTCGGTCCAGCCGAGGCGATCCTAACGCTTCACGAGCCCTGTTACAAAGTCGGGGCCGAGGTTGTCCCTGCGGGCAACCGCTACCGGCTGATCGGACGGACGTAGGCCGCGGGGTACCCACTCGCGGTCGCGTCCTCGCGGCCGCTCTGTGCAGCCGTCTGGCTCCCATAGATTCCGGTGAAGACGACGTAGTAACCGGGGTGGAGGCTCGAGAACTGGGAGGAGTCGAGCACGCCCACCGGTTGCAGGCCGGCGTTGAGGGCGGCGCGGGCTCGTGCGAAGGCGTTTCGGCGACCTGCGGTGGTCTTGGGAATCGAGTAGAGCACCACGGTGTAGCCGTCGCGATCCGCGGGCCACGCGATCACTCGCCGCGGCGGTGGGCGCCGCGGCGTCGTTTGCGTGGCTTCACCCGTTGTGGTCGGCTCCGGCGCGGTGATCGTCGCAGTCGTCCGACCGGTGTTCCTGACCGTCGGAGCGTTCGTGGCCACAAACGTGTTCGCGCCACTGCCTTCGTCGCCGCCTCCGAGCGCGATGACCGCACCGGTGGCCACGATCGCCACGAGCAGGCCGATCAGAGCGGGCAGGATCCAGTCGCCCGGCGGCCGCGAGAAGCGTCGCTGGACGGCGGCTCGCGTCTCAGCTGCGACTCCTTGGCCGGTCGGAAGACGCGCACCACAATCGAGGCAATACTCCTGGAGCGGTTCGTAGGGTGCGCCGCAGTTGGGGCACGTCCGGTTGGTGGTGTCCGGCTCGTCCTCCGACGGCCGTTCGGGCGGCGAGCTGGACACGCTCTACGACCCTTGGGAGGCGGCGTCGGCCCCGGCATCACCGACGCCTTGCGCGGCGGTGCCGCAGTTGGCGCAGAACTTGGCGTCAGCGGGCAGCGCGTGCCCGCATCGAGCGCACGAGATGACCGCGGCCTCACCGACCGGCCGGCCGCAATTTCCGCAGAAGTGTGAGCGCCAGAGCACGGGTGCGCCGCAGGCGCAGCGCGTCGCGGGAGCTGCTCGTGCCGCCGTCGTCACGGCGAGTAGCGCCTCGATCTCGTCCAGGCGCTCGTCGAGCGTCATCAGCCCTGCGGCCCGCTCGTACACCAGGTCCTCACGGAAGCGGTCGCGCCGGTACATCTCCAGCACGATCCCGCCCAGATCGCGGATGCGCTCCTCGCGCGCGCGCAGGAGTCCGCGGCGCTCACGCCGGAGCTGGGCGGGGTTCGGAAGTGGGCGGCGCTGTGGCTGAGGGTCGACGTCCGCATGCGCCGCTTCGACGTCCTCCGTCACAGGAGTGAGCTTGCGCAGACGATCGAGGAGTGCCATCGGCCCGGAGGGCGAGTCTAGCCGCTGCAGAAAACGCCCACTCGCGCGCGGGGCCGCAACTCGGCGGCAGGAGAGTCGGCGCGCAGATGTCAGGTCTGCACGACGACGGTGCGCTCGATCGTCATCTCACGCACCGCGTATGCAGGCCCCTCACGCGTGTTTCCCGAGGCTTTGATGCCGCCGTAGGGCATCTGATCGGCCCGGAAGGTCGGCGCTTCGTTGATCGTCACCCCACCGAACTCGAGCTCGCGCGCAGCGCGCAGTGCCACATCCAGCCGTCCAGTGAAGATCCCCGCCTGCAGCCCGAAGCGCGTCCCGTTCGCGAGTCGAATCGCCTCGTCGACGGAACCGAACGGATTCACGGTCACGACCGGGCCAAAGACCTCGTCGCACGCGACCTTGAGGTCGAGCGACCCGTTCGCGATCACGGTCGGCCGGATCAGGTCGCCTTCGAGCTCGCCGCCCGTGAGGATCTCAGCCCCTGCCGAGCGGGCCTCGTCGATCCAGGAGAGGATCCGCTCGCGCGCGCCCTCGTCGATCACTGGGCCGACGTCCGTGTCCTCGTCCGCCGGGTCGCCGAGCTTCAGCTGCTCGACCCGGGGCAGGAAGCGCTCCAGGAACCGGTCATACGCGCTCCGTTCCACGTAGATCCGCTGGACCGAGATACAGCTCTGGCCGGCGAACGAGAACGAATGCTGAGCGAGTAGCTCCGCGGCTGCGCCGATGTCGGCCGTCGCGTCGACGATCACCGGCGTCGAGTTGCCGAGCTCCAGCGTGACCTTCTTGCGGGGTGCGCGCTCGCGGAGGCCCCAACCGACGTCGCCGGAGCCCGTAAAGGTCAGCATCGCGACGCGCTCGTCCTCGACGAGGACGTCGCCGATCTCGGCGGCGGGGCCCACGACGACGCTGAGCCAGCCAGGCGGCAAGCCGGCCTCTGTCTCGAGCTCCGCGAGCAGCAGCGCCGAGAGCGGCGTCTGGCTCGCCGGCTTGAGAACGACAGGACAGCCCGCTGCCAGTGCCGGCGCGAGCTTGTGCGCGACGAGATTGAGCGGGAAGTTGAACGGCGAGATCGCGCCGACGATGCCGATCGGCGTTCGCATCGTCCATGCGAGCTTGCCCTCGCCTGCCTGCGAGGCGTCCATCGGAACCAGCTCGCCTGCCAGCTTGCGCGCCTCGACTGCCGCGAACGTGTAGGTCGACATGGCCCGCTGCGCCTCGACGCGCGCCGCCTTCATCGGCTTGCCGGCCTCGTCCGAGATTAGCCGCGCCACCTCGTCGTGCCGGCGGCCGAGGAAGCCGGCGACCTTAACGAGGATCTCGGCGCGCTTGTGCGCCGGCAGCGGCTCGGCGAGCGCCGCCTCGGCAGCATCGACCGCACGCCGTGCCTCGTCCGCTCCGGCCTTCGCAACGCGTGCGA
>JBKOXM010000054.1:0-3338 GCA_046724925.1 Actinomycetota bacterium
GGCGACCATTCGGTCGAACGAGACGCCAGCGCGCCTCGCAGCCTCGCCGACGGCCTCGGCCGACGACGCGACGTAGAGGTCGAGGCAGGTCTCGTCTCCAGGGAGGAAGATCGAGCGGACGTAGCGGACCTGCTCGCCCTCACGCGCGAGCTCCCGCGCGACTCGTCGCAGCGCCTTCGCCGTCTCCGCCAGCGCGAAGCCGTCCCTGCGCTTCACGTACCGCTCGACGAGGAACTTCTCCGCGGGCGGCTTCGCCGCCCTCTCCCCCGCACCCATCGCGCCCTCCGAGAGTTGGATTGGACTTGGCTCCAGGCTAGGCGCGGCGAAAGCGCTAAAAATCGTGCGAAACCACGATCTTTGCTCAGTGGATTACTGGTGCGTGAGTGTTCCCTCCGTGACGCGCGCGGCCAATTGCGTCCGCGAACGAACCCCGAGCTTGCGGTAGATCCGCGACAGGTGCGTCTCGACCGTCCGCAGGGCAACGACGAGCTCCCCCGCGATCTCCCTGTTCGACTTGCCGGCAGCGACCAGGTCGGCGACCCGGCGCTCCATCGGCGTCAGCTCGCCTGAGGACGGTGCCCGGCCTCCGATCCGAGCGAGCTCCGAGCGCGCCCGCTCCGCCCAAATCGCGGCGCCCAGCTCCTCGAAGATCGCAAGCGCCTTCTCGAGGGTCTCGCGGCCGGCTCGCCGCTGCTTCGCGCGGCGCTGAACCTGTCCAAGCGCGAGCAACGTACGACCCCGCTCGAACGGCTCTGGCCCACGGTCGTGGTGTGCGAGCGCACGCTCGAAAGCCGCCAAAGCCGTTGGAGTGTCCCCGCCGGCCGACGCGAGGAGACCTCGGACACGCTCTGCGCGTGCCAGCGCGGGCGCTCGGTCGAGAATGCGAGCGCGGCTCTCCCAAGGACCAAGAAGCTCGTCTACGCCTTCGATCTCGCCCGCGGCGATACGCGCCTCGAGGTAGTCGTCGAGCCCGAACGGCATTCCAGGCTCCCTGAACCTCAACTCTTGGCCGATCGCGTGGGCGCGCCCCAGCGCCTCGAGAGCGGCGGGCAGGTTCCCGCACGAAAGTTCGAGAAAACCAACGATGGCCAATTGCATTCCGGTGATTGGGCGATCGCCATTTGCTTCGGCAAGTGCCAGCGAATGGCCGAGGATGGTTCGCGCACGGTCGATGTCACCCCGAGAAGCGGCGACCAGCGCTTGTGGCGAGAACGTCCCGGCCGATTCCCGCCCGAACTGAATCTCCATCTCGACCGCGGCGTCAGCATGCTCGGCCGCTGACTGCCACCTTCCTACCCTCAACTCGGCCAGGCTCAGGTACCACAACGGTTCACGGTCGAAGACTTCATCCCGCCCTCGCGCGCTCTCGCGAACGTGGCCGATCTGCGTGCAAGCTGCGGCGAATTCGCCGGACCAGAGCAGCTGATGGACCAATTCCATCCGCGGGTCGTCGCGAAGGAAGAGCTCCTGCGATTCCACGACTGCAACAGCCCGCTTCGCAGTCGCGCGCGCGCCGGGCTTGCCGCCATTGAACTCGATCCGAGCAAGAGTGACGAGCGTCCTCGAAAGCAATGGGGCGTCGTTCTGCTTCTCAGCCAACGCGACCGCCTCGCGCGCGTGAGCTTCCGCCGCTTCGAGGCCGCGCGTCAAGCGTGCGAGATCAGCGAGTTCGCGTCGACAGAGAGCACGGAGCGCGACATCCCGTTCGTCGGCCTCACGCAGAGCCTCTTCGAGGAGCGCCACTGCCTCGGCATACATGCCCGCGGAATCGATCACCCGTGCGAGGCGGAACAGGACCTCGGCTCGCGCCGAGCCGGAGGGCTCCTGGGCGAGCGCGCCATCGATCAACGTTCGAGCTCGGCCCGGGTCGCCCATGTCGAGTTGGTACTCGGCTGCCTCGAGCCGCCGTCGCCTCGAGTCGTCGCGATCCGTGCTCGGTGTCAGCCTCCATGCCTCCTCGGCGAGCTCCGCGGCTGCCTGCGGCGCACCTCGGGCCGCCGCGCTACGAGCGGCCGCGTCGAGCTCTTGTGCAACCGTCGCGTCGGGGTGGGAAGTACTGCGCGCGAGGTGCCTGGCCCGCTCTTCGCGATCCTCGACGACGCCGGCCAGACGGCTGTGAAGGGCCTGTCGATCGGTGGGTCGAAGCGCGTCGTAGACGCCCGCCGCGAGCAGCGGATGCGTGAACCGGATTCGGTCGCCGTCGATCTCGACGACACGGCTGTCGACGGCCGGAGCAAGGACGGCGTCGAGATCGCCGATGATCGCACCCAGGCCGCGGATCGTCGGCTGCGCGACCGCCGACGCGGTTGCGAGAGCTTGCTGGGTCGAATCCGGGAGGCCGCCGATCCGTGTGCGAACGAGCTCCTTGAGACCGCCCTCCACGGGCAACTCCTCGCCCGGGCCGATTTGCCCTCCTCGCGCCATCAGCGCACGGCCGAGCTCGAGCGCGAAGAACGGGTTGCCGCCGGAGATCTCGAAGAGCCGCCGAAAGAGCGGCCGCGGCAAGGCAGCACCGAGCTGGGTCCGCAGCAGGTGATTGATCGCGCCCGCACTGAGTGGGCCGAGGCGAACCTCGTCGAGGCGCTCCCGGCCAAATGCATCCAGAAGGTCATGCGACGGGGATTGCGTGTCCGTTCTCGCCGCGAGCAACAGGCGCACCGGCTCGCCGCGCAGCCTCCGAACCGCAAACGCGAGTGCGAACGACGAAGCCGGATCAAGCCATTGGACATCATCGATCGCCATGAGCACAGGCCGATCGCGGGTCAACTCACCCAGAACCCCGAGCACGGCAGCACCCGTCGTCCGGCGATCCGGAGCGGCGCTCGGTGCATCAGTCAACAGGAGTGCGATTTCCAGGGCGCGACGCTGCGGAGGCGGAAGCGCCGGCAGAACGTCATCGAGAACGTCCCGGAAGAGGTCGGCGAGCCCCGCGAAGGAGAGGTCGAGCTCGACCGCGGCCGGCCTCGCCTCGAGCGCAAGCTGTCCTCGCTCGGTTGCTCCGGCGACGCCTTCGCGCCATACCGTCGTCTTTCCGATCCCCGGTTCTCCTTCGATCAGGAACGCTGCGGGCCCTTCCGGTGCCGAGTCGACGAACGCCCGGATCGATTCGAGCTCGTCGTCCCTTCCGATGACCGCCTCGGACATACGGGCCCCTCCCCCACGAAGGATCCCAAAGCCGGTTGGAATCGTCTAGGCGGCCGTGGGCTGGGCCATTTCGGCCTTCTCGAACACGAGCTCGCCGTCGCTCGCATCCACGCGGACCGTGTCGCCTTCGCCGAACTCACCTTCGAGCAAGCGCAGCGCGAGCGGGTTCTCGAGCATTCGCTGGATTGCACGCT
>JBKOXM010000220.1:0-3933 GCA_046724925.1 Actinomycetota bacterium
CGTGAGAAGAGCTCGTCGATCGCCTCGAACCCGGTCTTGCTTTCGTACCCGGTCGCCATCGAGGCATAAATCGCTTTGATCCCCGTCGCGACGGGCCCGAGGTCGGGCTCGTCCACGAAGGCCTTGACCTGGTCCCACTGGGTGAAGCACGCGAGGATTCCGGCAAAGAGGGCGGATCCGAGGATGGAGAGGAACGGCGGAGCTTTCCTGACGGTGAAGACGACGAGCAGCCCAAGCGGAAGCAGGTTGAGGACGGAGATGTTGAACGCCGCTCCGAGCACCTCGCGGGCCTGATCGGTGCTGATCGCGGCCTCCGCGTCCGCGGTGATTCCGATGAAAAGGAAGATGACGAGGCTGACGCCGAGGGCGGGGCCGGCGGTCCAGAACATGTTCCGGATGTGGCGGCCGACCGTGAGGCCGCCGCCCACCAGGTTCGGCACGAGGATCGTCGTCTCGGAGAGCGGCGTCATCTTGTCGCCGAAGTACGCGCCGCAGATCACGGCGCCCGCGGCCGCCTCTTCGGAGAGGCCCATCACCTTCGCCATCCCCACGAAGGCGACGCCGAGCGTCCCCGCCGTCGTCCACGAGCTACCGGTGACCATCCCGACGACCGCGCAGATCGCCGCGGTCGCGAGGAAGAACACGTTCGGGTTGAGCAACCTGATCCCGTAGTCGATGACCGTCGGGATCGTGCCGGCCATGTTCCATGTGCCGATCAGCGCTCCGACCGCGAGCAGGATGAAGATCGCGCCCATCGCCGTCGTCACGCCACCGACGGCGGCGTCGGCGATCGCGGCGGCCGTGTAACCGTTCTTGAACGCGATCAGGCTCGCGAACGAGGCGCTCAACAGAAGCGCGACCTGCAGCGGGCCATCCGTGGCGCCGACGCCGAAGAGCCAGATCGTTACCCCGATCAGCACGATAAGCACGACGACTGGAGCGATCGAGTCGAGCAGGCTCGGCGGTCTCGGCTCCCGATCGGCCAGCGGCTGCGGAACGTCCTCGGTCATGCGCTTGCCTGCCGAGACCTCACGCTACGGCTCTTACGTCTCGGCGGAAGCGAGGGTCGGCCGGTGTTCGCCCGTGCGCCGGTCATAGAGCTTCACGAGCTCGGCGACGGCGAGGTAGACGACCGGGCCGAGCAGGCAGATTCCCCACTGCGAGCTCGTTAGCGGGACCGTGTCGAAGATCCGTTGTAGCGGCGACAACGAGGTGACGAGGAACGTCAGCACGAGAGTCAAGCCGATCAGCTGCACGAACCGTCGGTTCTCGATCGTGTAGCGGCTGAAGATCGTCTGCATCGGGTCCCGGACCTCGAGGGCGGCGACGATGTGCATCAGCGACAGGGTGGTCAGGCCCATCGTCGTGGCGACGGCGAGGTCGTAGCGTTCGTCACCCCAAGCGACCACCGTGAGCGCGATCGCGGCCATGACGAGAGCCAGGAAGCCCAGGCGGATCCCGAGCCCGCGATCGACGATCGGCGCGCTTGCGTCCCTGGGCCTGCGCTGCATGAGTCCGGGCACGGCCGCGTCGAAGCCGAGGCCGACCGCGAGCAGCACGTCGATCGCGAAGTTGACCCACAGGATCTGCAACGGCGTGAGCGGCGCGCCGTTCGCGATGTCGAAGATGCCTGCACCGACGAAGAGGAGGATGAATGCGCCGAGCTGGATCAGCTGGATGCGCACGTACTTCATCAAGTTGTCGTAGATGCCGCGGCCGCCTTCGACCGCGCTGACGATGGTGGCGAAGTTGTCGTCAGTGAGGATCATGTCCCCGGCCTCCTTCGTCACCTCGGTGCCGGTGATCCCCATCGCCACGCCGATGTCCGCGCGCTTCAGCGCGGGAGCGTCGTTGACCCCGTCGCCGGTCATCGAGACGACGTGGCCCTTGTGCTTGAGCATGTCGACCAGGCGCACCTTGTCCTCGGGAGCGACGCGAGCGACCACACCAATCTCCTCGACCTGCTCCTCGAGCTCCGCGTCGGTGAGCGCCGCGAACTCGGTGCCGGACATCGAACGGCCCTCGATCCCGAGCTGAGCGGCGATCGCGCCCGCCGTCGTCACATGGTCGCCGGTGATCATGCGGGCGCGAATCCCTGCCTCCTTGCAGCGAGCGATCGCGTCCTTGGCCTCCTTCCGCGGCGGGTCGACGATCGCGACGAGGGCGAGCAGCGTCAAGCCCTGAACCTCCTCCAACAGGTCGCCGTCGGGCTTGAACGCCTCCGGGTCGATCTCGCGCGAGGCGACCGCCAGGACGCGCATTCCCTCTCCCGAGAGCCGATCGTTCTCGGCCAGCACCCGTTCGCGGGCGTCGTCGTCGGCCTCGAGGTCGGCTCCGTCAGGCCCCCGGACGGACGAGGAGCGCGCGAGCAGCACGTCTGGAGCGCCCTTGACGAAACAGCGGACAACCTTGCGACCGTCGTCGTCCATCTCGTGGAACGTGGCCATGAACTTGTACTCCGAGTCGAACGGAACCTCGGCGATGCGGGGGTAGGTCCGGCGCGTCTCGCCGACGTCGAGGCCGCCCTTGGCCGCGAGGACGACGAGCGCCGCCTCGGTCGGGTCGCCCACGATCTCGCCGTCGTGCACCGCGGCGTCGTTCGCGAGCGCCATCGGCAGCATGAACGCCTCGAGCGGGGTGTCCGTCTCGCCGGCGACCCGGAGGACCTTGCCGGTGGTGGAGTACCCCTCCCCCTCGATCGAGTAGCGCCGGCCGGCGATCACGAGTTGCCGAGCCGTCATCTGGTTGAGCGTCAGCGTGCCGGTCTTGTCGGAGCAGATCGCCGACGTCGAGCCGAGCGTCTCGACCGACCGCAGCCGTTTGACGATCGCGCCCTTGGCCGCGAGCGCCTGGGTCCCGAAGGAGAGCATGGTCGTCACGACCGCGGGCAGGCCGGTGGGGATTGCGGCGATCGCGAGGCTGATCCCGATCAGGAACAGGTCGTCGAAGTCCTCGCCGCGAATGAGGCCGAGGACGATCACCAGCGCCAGCGCGATCGCCGCCATGATCGTGATCAGCACGGTCAGCTGGTCGAGCTGGCGTGTGAGCGGCGTCTTCTCCTGCTGGACGTGGCCGAGCATCCCGGAGATCTGACCGACCTCGGTCTGCATCCCCGTGCCCGTCACGACCATCTCGCCCCTGCCGCGCGTCACGGTCGAGTTCATGTAGGCCATGTCGAGGCGGTCGCCGAGCGCGACGTCGTCGCCTTCGATCGACTCGACCGCCTTCAGGACGGGCGTGCTCTCGCCGGTCAGTGCGGACTCCTCGATCTCCAGCGTGGCGGCCACGATGAGCCGCCCGTCGGCCGGAACCTTGTCGCCGGCCTCGAACGTGACGACGTCGCCAGGAACGACCTCCTCGGCGGGGATGTCGACGCGCTCCCCCCCGCGGCGCACGTGACCGCTGATGAGCAGCATCTTCTGGAGCGCCGCGACGCTCTCCGCTGCCTTGCCCTCCTGATTCAGGCCGAGGATCGCGTTCAGCACCGTCAGTCCGATGATCACGAGCCCGGTCGCGAACTCCTGGAGGGCGACCATGCTGACGATCGCGGCGCCGAGGAGGACGAGCTGCATCAGGTCGCGGTACTGCCTCAGGAACGCCCGCCACCCCGGCTCCTTTGGAGCCTCCGCGAGCTTGTTCGGCCCGTACTGCGCGCGACGACCCTCGACCTCCGTGGGGTCGAGACCGGACCGCGGGTCGACGCCGAGCCTGGCGCACGCCTCGTCCAAGCTGAGGGTGTGCCACGAGATCGCGTCCCGGCGAGCCTCGCCGCTCGACGGTACGTCGGTATCGAGCTTCGCTGCCATCTCAGCCATCGAACACCTCCCTAGTCCGTCGCCACGACGTTCGCGCGGAGCGCACCGACGTCGTCGCCGCGGTGATGTTCGGGACCCCGCGCGTACGCGATCAGGCCGATCACGACGAGTGCGATCG